>JAVXPO010000005.1:0-44571 GCA_036644695.1 Akkermansia sp.
ATCGGATTGCCTATCCGCATAATAAGTTTGTCTTTTTAATTTAATAATTACTTTTACGAACAAGATACTTCCATCAATACTATTATCCCTTGTCTCTGGTTGCGCCTTTGCTGCAACGACAATGACAGACGAGCTCCACACTGGTTTGAAATACTGGTGGGATTTTCAGCAAGATACAAAACCGATAGATTATACAAGCGGATCCCCTGTTACAGGGGCAGCTTGGGGAGAAGACTTCGCCCTTAGTTCTGGTACCGGATATGGAACGATAGGCGGCTCCAACAATCCCTATAAGGCTAATCCTGGGCTCAAAGCCAATTCTTTCACCCTCAGCTTTGACATCAAAGATCTTAGTATTAACACCTGGCGTGATCTTGTCTCAATCCATACAGATAACGGAACTAGAGATAGCAAGAAACTTTGTCTTGAAGCAACTACTGACAATACTTTGGGATTGCTTCCAACAGATTTTGGTGGGACTGCCATTACTGGAGATATTTTATGTAGCTACACTCCATCCGCCTGGACAACACTTACCATCACTTGCACTGGATCCCTCCTCAGTCTTTACAAAGATGGTCTTCTCATGGGTAATATCAATTGCAATATAGGCGATGAAGCAATTACAGGCATCCAATTCGGGAAAAATTTTGGAGGTGGTCGCCCTATTAATTCTGCTAAAATCGACAACGTAGGTCTTTGGAACACGGCACTTACGGCAGATCAAGTGAAGTCACTCAATGGTCTCGTCCCGGAACCGACGACGGTATCGCTTAGCCTCGTGGGGCTAGCAGCTCTCATGCTTCGCCGTCGCAGAGCTTAAGCTCCCTCTCAAGCTTCCTTTTATCATCCCTTTCGGAGTAATCACCGAAAGGGATTTTTATTGTAAGGAAAGTAGGGATAAAATAAGACAACGGTGATTTATTGGGTGGATTTACACGTTGAGGGGAGGAGAGAGACAAAGGGTCTTATCCGAAATCGGTGACACCTTGCGCAATATACGTCTTTTTGACATTTTGGGCTTTCCCCTTGAGGTAAAATCAGGCATCCTCTCTCTTGGATAAATCCCAATCAAATATGAAAATCGTCGTTGCTTATTCAGGTGGCCTTGACACTTCCGTTTTACTCAAGTGGCTTAAGGAAAAGTATAATGCCGAAATCATCGCCTATTGTGCCGATGTCGGTCAAGATGACGAACTCGACGGGCTTGAAGAAAAAGCCCTCAAGACAGGTGCCTCTAAATGCTACATTGGCGACCTCAAGGAAGAATTCGCTCGCGATTACATTTTCCCCATGTTCCAAGCGAATGCTCTCTATGAGGGGCGTTACCTGCTTGGCACCTCCATTGCTCGCCCCTGCATCACCAAAGATATGCTCGACATCGCCATTAAAGAAGGTGCCGACGCCATCGCTCACGGAGCTACGGGTAAGGGCAATGACCAAGTCCGTTTTGAGCTTGCTGCCAATGCACTTGCCCCCAACATCAAAGTCATCGCCCCATGGCGCGATGCAGAGTTTCGCAAGCAATTCCCCGGGCGCACCGAGATGATTGCCTATGCCGAATCTCACGGCATCCCGATTCGTCAGTCTCTGAAAAAGCCCTACTCAATGGACCGCAACCTGCTCCACATTTCATTTGAAGCAGGCATGCTGGAAGATACTTGGTACGATGGCACCACAGAAACGGACAAAAAAATGTATGTCCTCTCCGTCTCTCCCGAAGACGCCCCCGACAAACCCGAATATCTCGAATGCCTCTTTGAAAAAGGTAACATCATCGGTCTTAAAAACGACGACCTGCCAGCCATCATGGCAAAACACGGCGTCAAGTCTCAAGGTCAACGCGATGGCTATACCCTCCTGACCCCCTTGGGTGTCATGTATGTCCTCAATGAATTGGGGGGCAGAAACGGCATTGGGCGTATCGATATTGTCGAGAATCGCTTCGTTGGCATGAAAAGCCGAGGCATCTATGAAACCCCTGGTGGCACAATCTTGCTCGCAGCTCATCGCGACATCGAAACGCTCACCATGGATAGACAGTCACAAATTGTTCGTGATTCCCTCATTCCAGAATACTCTGCCGTCGTCTATAATGGCTTTTGGTTCTCACCAGAGCGCGAAGCCATCCAGGCTCTCGTCACCAAAACACAAGAAACAGTCAACGGTGAGGTACGGCTCAAACTCTATAAGGGCAATGTCATGCAGGCAGGGCGCAGATCGCCAAACTCTCTGTACTCTGAAGAAATCGCCACGATGGAAGGCGGACACGAAGAATTGTACAACCAAGACGACGCCACAGGCTTCATCGCCCTTAATGGATTGCGCCTCAAACAATTCAGCCGAGCCAACAAGCCATACGGTAACTAAAGTAGTTATTCAACTCATCAGGTAAATAAAAGCGGGTCTGGGGGGAACCTGTTGCGTTAGCGAAGCGATGCATCAAGATTCCCCCCAGACCCTGCCTGCTTTTGAGCATTTTGCTCTCACTGCCATCCTGTCACTGATGATTGACGGGGTTAGGGGGTGGTAGTGAGTTGAGGAGAGAGAGGAGGGGATTGTCTTGCTGGGGGGCTTGCTCCTCTAATTTTTCATCAATTTCTTGCTGAATGAGAGCTAGTTTGGTGTCTTCAGTTAAGGCCTTAAAGCGGTCTGCTTGCGAATAGTCGCCACTGATATTTCTAAAGATGTCGGCAAGCCAGATTCTTTTTTCTTCAATTGTTAATAAATCTTCTTCCATAGCGAGGGGTAGATGGGGAGAGTTGGTGCTGGCTCTTGTTTTTTAAGCAAGCGTTGCCCCAATAGATTACCGCTCTCCGTGGCACGGTAGACGTAGGGTTTCTCTGTACCAAAGCGTTTAATGTAGCGTTGATTGATGAGGTCTTTGAGGATATTCGTCACGGTATTGGCGTGTAGTTTGGTCGATTCGGTGATGGTGCTATGTCGATGGTGCCCCGCGATGATGGCGAGCATGGTTTGAGCACTACTGAGACGAAATTTCTCGTCCCTGACATTCGCAGCAAAATTTTGGATAAAATCAATGGCTTTCATTTTTTGATAAATGGGTGTTATTCACAGTTACTCATGAGTTCTTGCCAGCTTGTTCGCAAGTTATTCACAAGTTATTCACAATATTTTTTGTCTTCTTTTTTATTGGTTATCAATCAGTAATATAATATTCACAGGTAAGAGTTATTCCTTATTCACAATTGTTATTGTCACCGAACATACGGGCACGCAAAAGGGAGAGGAGAGGATAAGCATCATTAGAATGACTCTGAACGGCGTTGGTTGTTGCAGCTAAGGGGAGGATGACTTGGTGAAATTCTCTAGCTAGATTTTGCCGTAATGCCTGATTGCCCGTGAGTGGAACCGCGAGTTTCTCCGCCAGATGAGTCGCGAGAGCCTCGGTAAAAAGAGGATCAAATAAGGTCGTATCCTCAATGTCGGCGATATAGGTCATGGGTAGCTCGGAGGAGGTAGCTCGGATTTTTTTGCCTTGCATCGTCCAATCTCGACATTCGACAGTCATCACGCGCAGGCAATCCATCGGTAGAGTAAAATGATAAGGGTATTTCGAGTGCTCAAGAATCGGTTGGGGGTCACAGGTAAGATTGATTTCTTTCGTAGCAAAACTCCATCTTGCCAGCGTGAGCGATTCTCGCCGTGCTGGATGATAATGCAAGTGGCAGAGTCTCGACGCGGATGAGAGATTGGGAGAGATGGCTTCGATAGGTGCCTCTCCTAGTTTGCTAAGTGCGGCGTTGCAGACATCGAGCGCCGAAAAAGAGCCAGGCGTCGTCTCTGCCGTGGTTGGTGTGTTCATAAAATAAAGAATAATGGTTGGTAACTACTGATGTCCTGCATGGAGAGGACGATAGCGTTCTAGTATGAAATGAGGATTTTGGCATCTGATTTTCCCCATGAGAAATACATGCGTGCCAGGCATGTATCCTTGGCATGAATTGCGTGGATGGTAAAAATGATGCCAAAAGCAGAATCGTTCTGTATCAGTCTTATCCATGAATCACCTTGATGAAGGTAGTGAAACGAGTAAAGCCCATGAAAGCAATGAACGTAAGACGCAAGATGCTCGTCAGCTCATGAGGCAATATTATGACTGGGCAGGCAGAGAGCTTGAGGCAGATCGAGAGCTATTTACTCATTGCCTCGGGGGTATTTTTTGGGAAAGTCACGAGCTGTGCGTCGTAGCACGTCCAGTCATCATTGATTCTCTTGTCACTCAAGCCATGCAGTTACCAGATGATGCAGAGCAACTCGCCTCTTGTAACGCGTGGTATATCCACCTGATGACAGGTGAGATGAGCATACTACCAGCTCAATTACCCTTTTATACTCGCTACCAATTCGTGTGTTACACACGAGGACGACGCAAAAGACGGGGCAACAATCTGCGAATTGCTCCTGTGAGTTCATTTTTCAGAGGCTATGCCTCCACTACATCACGATGACAATCAATCATCAACCAAACAAGCAACAAAAACATTAACACCAATCAATCATTATGGGATTTATCAAATCACCCTCCATCCCCAAAGCCGATCCAGTGCCCCTACCTCCGCCACCAATCAAAGTAGAAGAAATCAGCGAAGATGTAGCAGGAGATTACAATGCCAAGGCACGCCGACGCAAAAGCATCCTCTCAACCGTTTTAGCAGGGAAAGGAGGGGGCATCACGACCTCATCCCCCAGCGTAGCTTCGAAAACGACCTTGAGAAAGACACTTGGCTAATGATGAAAGATAGTCATTTGAATCAAGTCATGGCGACCTACAACTCTCTCAAGTCGCAACGCGCCCCGTGGGAATCATGGTGGGATCATTTACGAGAATACGTCCTCCCACGCAGGATCGGCGATACGAAAAAGATGACCCTCCCACAAGGGGAGGCCTTTGATCGTCTCTACGATACGACGGCGGTTGAGGCGTGCCAAAAGTTAGCGAGCGGACACATGAGCTATATCACGCCGAGTCATGAGGTATGGTTCAAATGGTCTGCCCCCGATGATGATGGGGGCGATGAGGCAGAGGCATGGTATAATCAATGCTCTGAAATCGCGCTACGAGAGCTCTCGGTCTCTAACTTTTATACTGAGATTCACGAGTGCTATCTCGACCGTGTCGGCTTAGGCACGGGGAGTCTATACGTCGGCACTGGGGGCGATGGTCATCTTTTATTTACGAATATCCCCTGCGGACAATTTGCCTGTGCCGAGAATGATGAGGGACGCGTCGACACCTATTATCGAGAGTTCACCTTTACCCTCCATCAGGCAGAGAGGATGTTTGGTCGCAAAGCCCTAGGTCCCAAGGTCAATGACATGCTCCAGGACGGGAAAGACCCCTATGGCACCACGCTACGCTTTTTACATGTCGTTCGCCCTCGCGCTCAACGAGATCGTCGCAAGGCAACTGCCAAAAACATGGCGTACGAGAGCCTCTATATCTCGCTGGATGATCGCTGTATTGTCGAAGAGGGAGGGTACCATGAGTTCCCTTATCTCGTGAGTCGATTCCTCAAATGGGGCGAGGGCCCCTATGGGCTGGCGCCAGGGAGACTCGTCTACCCTGCTATCCACCAAGTGCAATTCCTCAACAGAATTTTAGATACGCTAGGCGAGGTTGCCGCCTTCCCCCGCATCCTTGAGCTTGCCAATCAAATTGGAGAGATTGATTTACGGGCAGGAGGCAGGACAGTCATTACCCCCGAGGCTGCCTCTCTGCACCTCCCCAAAGAATGGGCAACTCAAGGGCGTTATGATATTGGGATGGATCGCCTCAAGCAAAAACAAGAGGAAATCCAACGCGCCTACTACCTCCCCATGCTTGAGCTCTGGGCAAATCGCACGGCGACGATGACGGCAACCGAGGTAAGTGCCAGAGAGAACGAACGCGTGCGGATGTTCTCCCCATCATTCACCCTCTTTGTCAGTGATTTGTACCCAGTCATGTGCCGTATCTTTTCCCTTTTATTCCGCATGGGTCGCTTCCCGACGCCCCCTCGTGCCGTCTTGCGACAAGCCCCAGGGGGAGAGTGGGAGGTTGGGGAACCCAGTGTCGTCTATCAGTCAAAAATCGCCTTGATTCTGCGTCGCTTGCAGAGCGAGGGCATTGATCGATCTCTGCAACGCTTGAGTATGATGATTCAGGGTTCCCCCGATTTGGGCGATCATGTCGATTGGGACACCTGCTTCCGCATGTCGACAAGATTTGACGGCGCCCCCGAGCGCATGCTCAGACCCATGCGCGAGGTACGTAAAATACGCAAAGAGCGAGAGACAGCAGCCATGAATGCCTCGGGAAATCCTGATACTCAAGGACAATCAGCCCAAGATGACCCTCTCGCACCACTACTCGCTCAACTCACTAAAGAAAAACAACGATGAGCACCAAACACATCTACAATGACGACGAAACCAGCCTTTTAGCAACGGAACAGGCCTCGCTCAGACGATTTTCTCGCGTTTTAGGTACGCCTGAGGCAAATGAAGTCCTCCATGAGCTAGAGACTCATTTTGAGGTTCATTTACCTGTTTTCCAAGGGAAAATGGGGCAATTTGACCCCCTCGATGCCATGAGACGTGACGCCTATCGAGAGGTCTTCCTTTACTGTCGTCACAAAATCGAGCAAGCCCGCCACGAGCAAGATACCCCTCTCCCTCATACAAATACCATCAACAACCAATAATCAACAAACATGAATACAGAAGAAGAAACACCAATAACAATGGATACACCTCATCAAGAAATCGAGAATACGCCTGATTTACCCACCTCTTATTCGCTCCTTGAGCAAGACGGTGCCTTCTCGCCAGATTGGTATAAAAAATTCGATGAGCTCCAATCTGCGGAAAAGACTCTTGCCAAATTTAAACGCCCCGAGGCATTGGCAAAAAGTTATGCAGAATTAGAGAAAATGCACGCTTACCCAAGCACCGAAGAGCCAGAAAAAATGGCACTCTTTCGTTCCCTAGTCGGACTCCCCGAAAAAGCAGAAGACTACGCCATCCCCTGCCCTGAGGGGCTCGATACCGATTGTTGGGATCAAAATCTCGCTCAGGAAATGTCCAAAATAGCTTATGAAAACGGCGTCCCTGCCCAAGCCATGGAGGCTCTCGTCCAGGCATACTCCAAGAATTATACCCAATCACTCCAAGGCTTGGAGGAGCAACAACGTCAAGCGGAGCAAGACACAGAGAGAGCCCTCCAAGAGGAATGGGGACGCGACACCGATCGTGGCAAACATCAAGCAGCTGGCACCGTTCGCATGCTCGCTCAACGTGCAGGGGTAGACCCCGACACCATCTTGGACAACCCAGCTTTGGGCTCTAACCCTGACTTCATCAAAATCATGCGTGCCGCAGCACTCATGATGGATGAGGCGCCCCTACGTCGCAACGACGAGGCAAGCCCCACCCCATCAGATGAACTCAAACGAATGGAATCAGATGAGAACCATCCCTTACACGAGGCATACATGAACGTCAGCCACCCAAATCACAAATACGCCAACGAACTCTACGACAGATTGGCATTTGGCAAAAAATAAACAAAGAGAGTCTCTCAAAAATATAAAATAAATGTCAGGGAGAGGAGAACGTATTGCGTCAGACAAAGGCAATGCATCAGGTTCTCTCCCTGACCACATTCCACCACAAGAAAAAGGAGGTTTTTAAGTGAGACGTAATTCCCACTTGCCATGAGAGGCAAGGGAGAGCAAAGTATCTGTGTTATGCTTGATATCCGTGAAATCCGCGATAATCCCGAAGCCGTCAAGGAACGCTTAAAGCCCCGTGGAGGTGAATCCTGGAAACTGGTAGATGATGTACTCGCCAGTGATGAAATGAGACGTACCGCTGAAACGGAAAGACAAATTTTACAGTCCGAACGCAATGCCACATCCAAACAAATTGGCATGATGAAAAAGAAGGGCGAAGATTCCTCTGCGATCGAATCTCGCGTTCGCTCGATTGGAGATCGCATCAAAGAGCTTGATCTAATTGTCGAGCAACAATCTGCCCGTCAGATTGAGCTCTTGATGAATATCCCCAATCTCCCTCATATCGGATGCCCTATCGGATCAGATGAAACCTTTAACCCTGAAATTAAAAAATGGGGTCAAAAGCCTGATATTGCTCAGCCAAAAGATCACGTCGAGTTGGCAACTGCCCTCGGCATGATTTCATTTGAAGATGCCGCACGCATCACGGGATCTGGCTTTATTGTTTATCGAGGCAAAGGGGCTCGCCTGGAACGCGCGTTAATCAACTTCCTCCTTGATACGCAAACTTTGCAAAATGGATACCAAGAGGTTGGCGTCCCCTTTATCGTCAAGCGCGAATGCATGGAAGGCACGGGACAATTACCTAAGTTTGAGGATGATATGTACGGGACAGAGGAGCAACAGTTTTTCCTTGTCCCCACGGCAGAAGTCCCCGTCACGAACCTTTATCGCGACACTCTCCTCCCAGAAGATCGTTTACCCATCAAAATGACGGCCTATACCCCATGCTTCCGTCGCGAGGCTGGTAGCGCAGGACGTGACAACCGTGGGATGATCCGCGTGCATCAATTTGATAAAGTCGAGTTGGTCAAAATCGTCAAACCCGAAACCTCGTTTGACGAGCTCGAATTGCTCTTGGCAGATGCCGAATCCATCCTGCAAAAGCTGGGGTTACATTACCGTGTCATTGAGCTTTGCACGGGCGATGTCGGCTTTTCCTCTGCAAAAACCTACGATATTGAGGTTTGGGCACCTGGTCAGGGCAAATATCTTGAGGTCTCCTCTTGCTCTTGCTTTACTGATTATCAAGCGCGTCGCATGAGACTCCGCTACAAAGATGCCGATGGCAAAAATGTCTTTTGCCATACGCTCAATGGCTCTGGCACCGCATTGCCTCGCCTCTATGTTGCCCTCTTAGAGTCTTATCAACAAGCTGATGGCTCCATTCGCATCCCAGAGGCTCTCGTCCCTTACTTTGGCTACGAAGAGATTCGCTAAATATCGATAGAATTACTAAATCAAAGAGGTCTGCAAGGAGAATGTTTTTCGTTCCCATGCAGACCTCTTTTTTATCGCAATCTGCGGATCAATAAAACTTCACGGGTAGATAGGTGCCAGATTCTTTGAGCATAAAGCTAAATCCTACGCCAACTTCATTCTTGCCACCATTTTTGCGAATGTAAGCCCCGACACCCATGTACCACGCGCCCATATTTTTATAGACATTATATTCTTGGATATCGGTCGTTCCGCTCAATAATTCAAATCTCCATGAGGCACCTAGTGCTAATTCTTCAGAGACACGGTAGAGGATTCTCATGTCCATCTGGCTACTATCTTCCAGAGTTGAGTGCCCCGACAAATAACGATGTCCAAGCGTCAAATCAGTTGAACGACAAGGCATAAAGGTTAAATAGTTATTATACTCATGGTACCCTGTAGACTCAGCTTTAGATTGAATGACAGGCAATTGCATCGTCGAGGAATAACTCACCCATGGCAAGGGTGCCCAGTATAGCTGAGAGTACATATTAGAGAATTTCCTATCATCAATGGTATCATGCAGATAAGCGTCCATAAAGACATCCCAAGATAACCATCGTAAGGAACCTTGATCGCGTTTGGTCATCAAAAAGTTTTTGAGTCCATAGCGAAAAATTGAGGAAGAAGCTAAAGAGTCAATTTCTGTTATTCGTCCAACACTCATGGCGACAGGATTCGTCGATGGGGTGTAGCCATCAATCCTTGGGCAGAGCGGATCTAACTCATTTGCGCCAATGTAGGCAAGAGAACAATAAGGCTGGACGATATGATTCACGCCATTGAGCCCCCAGCTCCTGCTTTTGATGGAGTTATACCTCCTGGAGAACTTAATATCACTATCAATCCCCGTATAAAAGACACCTTGATTAAAATCCCCCAAGTCCCCTACATCATAATATCCCGTGTAGCCCCCCCCAATTTTAGGGGTCAAATTGATAAAGTTAGCGACTTTATACGAGGTTGAGAGTTCATGAAAGGTATGGATTCGGAAGAATCCGTTTGTCTCTAACATTCTGTTATAAAATTCACGACTCGTCTGCGAAAGCGTTGGATCGGACAATTCTCGTTGGATATTCATACGAATAGCTCCAGGAACGACCTGTCGCATAAATCCAGCACTATTCTCACTCTCATAAACGATTTTGCTACCAAAGAGCGTCGTGCGAATGCGATCAAAGGACATCTCCGTCCTCTGATCGGTCATGTAATAATTATTGGGGGCGAATCTCTGCAATAAAGTGGCGATTGTGGTATCATCTGTCCTCGTTATCGCAATGGTATTGTCAGGCTCTGCATCTCGTTGATACATGTCTTTATAAAAGTCACGTAACATGTATGCATCGCTCAAGGCATTGATATTAGTCTTGAGTCTCCATTGGGATCGAGGGGTATCCCCCACGGGGAGCTTCCACATTTGCTGGAGAGCAATCCGCCAACGATCTTTGGATACATTCGTCCTCGGTTCATTAACTGGGCTAATCATGGGGTCAGTATCATGCACTCCATAAAGAGAGAGCCCCGACATATCACTAAATTTCTCATAAAGATCGACATCTGTCACATCAATACCACTCCCCATACCACGACGGCTACGGTAATCCAATCGAGTCGTGAGTAAATAATCTGCTGATGGTCGATGCTTTTTCACCCTGCGGTTCCCAAAAAGAATCCCATATTTATTCAACATAAATGCACCCAAATATGTACTGGCGCCCATGACGGGCATGTAGCCCTCATCCGGGTTGAGAGAATGGATAAAATAAGGGAAATAGAAAAAAGGAATGCCCCCATAGTGGCACGTCATATCCTTAAATTCCATCGAGTCTTCGGGGTAAATGCGAATTCTCCGAGCCCCGATCCATGTCATCGGCGATTCATCATCCTCAGAGGTTACCGAGGCGTCATGCCCCTCAAGAAAAGAACGTCCTTTTTTATCTTTATTATAATGAAACTCTCCACTCCTCAAAATCATCCCATTCGCCTTGCTCTTAAAGGCCTCTGTATGTAATTTTTTAGAATCGTAGTGAAAAATTGCTTTATCTCCTCGGGATAGGCTACTCGCGAGCTCATTTTTTTGATAAATTGCCACATCCCCCGTCATTGTGACGGTTTTAGCATTGATGTCTACATCTGCTCGTTTGGCATAAATCTCGATATTGTTATCGGTCTTGAGATGAACTCTAGGCGCCCCTATATAATTAATGGTATTGGCATCACTGTCATAGATAATCTCGCCTTCATTATCGATCGTGACGTTTTTAGGCATCTCTGGCATAAATCCCCCCCCCTCTGAGCTAGACTCTGTCAAGCGATCGGCATACTCGGCAATGGGAGAGGCGGTCTCTGCCTGATGGTTCGATGAATCCCCTTGAGCCAACGGTGTTGCCATGCCGACACGAGAGGCATTATTCCCCGTCTCGGCATACGCCATTTGAGCTAGGGCAAAACACGCCACCAGCATGCCTATCTTACGAATGCTCATCCCAATCATGTTCATTAAGAACACTATGGATGAGCCCCAATGACAAGCACAATATGTGGCTAAAATAAGCTTTTTGTCCTTATTTCGATGAAAAAGCATGCAATCTCAACGCGTCAACATAGGATTGCCGATCACCCCCATATCGGCGGTATTGCCATCACCTGCATCTTGCACGATAATCTCAAGCACTTTAATGCCTTTTACGGGGACTTTTACTTGTTCTGATTCACTAGAATTGAGGACACGACTCGTCATGAGCACTTTGCCATCACCCTTAACGATAAATTTGACGCTACCGTCAGGATTGCCACAAGGGAGACCGACATGAGCCGTGAGCTCATCCCATCCCCCCCCTAAATCATAACGTAGATGACCTGGCGCATGAATCATGATAAAGCGATCCAGGCGTCCTGTACTCTGGAAATAAGCATCTGGTCCAGAATTGGAGGGCAACATGACATCCCATCGTGGTACTGCCCACCCTACTTTTGTTTCGCTGGGTTGACAATCAACGAGCGATACCTGCTTGGTATCTGATGGCACATTGAGGGGAGTATTGAGGAAGGCAGGGTTCTCTGCCTTTAATGCCCGTTGCCATACAGGCGCAAATTCTTTTACTATTTTTTCATTTCCAGCTTTGGCAATGACTTGATTTAACTCTTTTTGAGCCCCTTGTGTGTCTCGATTTGCCCATAATTGATTAACTTCCCCAAAATACTTTTGTTGTTCCAAGATGGGTGAGCTAAATACGCCATTAGTCATCCAGGATGGGGATGAGATTTCTCCACGAGATCCATCGACGAATAGAGGACTCATCCTCAAATCAATAAATCCTTTATGCCCTGGGCGACGGATTTCTACATTAAAATGTCCATCTTTCTCAGGGATACAAGCGACGGCATTTGCGTCGTAATCGCTCGTACCAGGAGGGTCGAGATGCACAATCAAGGCATACGCTTTTTTATCTCCTCCCAAGATACCACTCAATTTAACTCCATCAGGAATTGATTCAATTTTGACATCCTTAAAAACGGCAGGTGAAAATTTACCTCCTGTTGGGGTATCATATCCGTTAAATAACGGGACAGAGGCTAATATCATCGCATCAGTTGGAGAGAGGAACGATCCACCTCCCTCTTCTCTTAATTCATTGGCGTAGGTGTGATTGCCAATCCCCATGAGAGAGTATCCGCAATTGGGATATTCCCAGCCCTCCATCGTATGAGACAAGCCAAACGAATGCCCCAATTCATGGGCTGTCCCACCAATATAAATTGAGGCATTTTGACCAAATGAGGTATTATATCGACCGCCGAAATATTCTTTTTTCAAAAAGTTATTAGGATCGATCCCTTCTTGATCGCAAGTCCATCCCGTCCCTGAGGTATATAATCCCCCGCCATAATAAGGTCCCACGCCATCAGGCAATTGGCAAATAACGACAATATGATTTTGCTCGGCATCAATTCCGTGCTCACTCAAGACTTTTTTGGCAGCATCACGCGACAAGGGCCCCGCTGAGTTCACAGTCACTTGCTCCATAGGGACATCAACGTGAGCATCAAAAATCTTTACCTTCCCATTCTCATCTAAATCAAGGGCAAAAGTCAACGGGGGGAAGCCATTCTCTCTCATTTGATCTGCATAATATGCCTGAATATTCTTAAAGATATGGTCATAGCGTTCATGATATTCTGGCAAGGGAGCCCGATCCTTAAAGGTGACATAAACGATGTGCAGCTTGCGCGAGTTCATCGGTCTACCCTGATTGACCTCTTGAATAATTTTCCAAGCTTTGGCAGCATTCGCTTTATCCTTGTCAAGAGCCTTCCAGCTAATGGGCAAGCGAGTAAACTCTTTTGCCTCTTTTTCGGCAAGCTTTGCCTGTTGTCCCCCAAGAGTAAGAGGCATATTAGAGGGTGCTACTGGGGTCACCGCCAAGGCAGTCGATGAAAAAAGGACCACCAATGAAAGGAGGGGAAAAGCTTTAATTTGAGTAAACATAAAACAATTGAGGGCTTAGTTATCCATACGTACAAATCTCAGATGTTTTATCAAACATTCATTCACAAAATAATTAATATTTTCATCTTCGTCAGAATAAACCAACTCAACCGTATATTCCCCTTGTTTAAGAGGTATCTCCAAGCCCACAGAATAAGAGAAATAGTCCCAATCTCCCTGTTCGCCAGAGTGAGGAAACACCATTGACCCGACACGAATACCGTTGAGTCTCAAACTACGTAAAGCACATGTATTGCCATCCTTTAAATCACCCATCCCATTGGCAAAATAAGCATCCACCCGATACACGCCTGCGTGGGCAACCGTTATATTATAAAAATAAGCCGAGGGTGAATGAGTAGAGCGAGTCAACCACATTTGATCGCCCTTCATTCCGCAAGGGCGCGTCTCAATCACGCCATCGCAAGGAATGAACTCACGGGGAGCATTTAGAAATGATTCTCTCCCACTTAATGAGACTGCCATCACTTGATAATGATCTAATGTATCTGACTCATACGCATTATATTGTGTATACTCCGTCTGAGCAATTGGGATACCATTCCTATAAATCCTATAATAATCAGCACCTTCGACACAAGCCCACGAGAGACCAAGCGTCTCCTCCCTCCACTCTGGGGCAGGTAAATCATACATGACAGGCATCTGACAGACATCCCCAAGCATCCCAGTTGGCTCCAGGTCAAGCTCTACCTGGAAGTGTCCAATGCTATCAGCACTCAATAAAGGTGCAGCATCTTTCCCATCAATGCGACATTTCGTAATCTCACTACCATATCCACGTAAAGTCAGATCAAAAGTCATCCCACGATAGGGAATCCCCAAAAGCTGATGTTCCCCAGCTAAAGATTGAGGAATACATGGGGTAAATAGCATCGATTTGCGATCGGGTTTTAGCCCGAATAATCCTTTATAAAATAAGCCTAAAAGACCAGCAATGCTCCATAATTGCCGATCAGAGCTCTGAATGAGTTTGTCGGGGGCTCCACTCGTCAGCTCAAGATTCTCTTTATTCGTCCCAAACATCATCACGGCACGAACCATACAGCCAATTGCCGTATTGAGTGCGCTCTCATTGCCAACTTGAGCCGCAGCTTGACCAAAATACCCCTCTAAAAAAGGCCATGTGGAATTATTATGATAATCCCCCTCTGTCATCGTTTTTTGAGGTTGGAAACACGGAATACCCATACCACAATGAGGCAAATGATTGATTACCGTCCATGCACGATCACCTTTCACTAAACCAAAAAGCACACATAATAAATTCCCAAGGGTATCGGGGCGTTCTGAAAGGACGGGATAGCCACGTCCATAAAGGAACTGCCCATAATATCCATGGTAAGGCATCCAAAATAGCTCATCAATGCGAGAGATCAGATGCTGTGCCTCTTTTTTCCAAGTAAGAGCCTTCACCTTATCTCCAAGCTCCGAGCACATTTTAGATAGGATAATACGTGCTCTGGCATGGAGAGCCATCGTCGAGAGAGCACAAGACTCACCAATATCAGCTGGCGTCATCCAATCAGGATAGCTCTGCGAACGCCAATCTAAAAATGACGTTTCGCCTCTCATCAAGCCCGCTAAATCTCGCACGACGGCACCATCATGCAGGCACGTCTTCTCAATAATATCGTATGCCCATTGTAACCATGCCTTGTCTCCAGACATTAGATACACCTCCCATGCAGCAATCGCCCAAACAAGACGATCTGTCGCAATAGGCCATGCCCCCCCCGTCCCCGTATCCTGAATAATCTCTCCTCTAAAAACGCGCTGCCTCAACGATTCACGACACCCGGCAATATCTGCAATACCCAAACCTAAATGTGTCCCATACGCCACATCGCGAGTCCACAAACTATTCCATGTAGCCCCCGTATAAAAAGCATCGCCAGCCTGTCGCCCCATTGCCAGCTCTCCCCGAGCCAATGAATAAGCTGCTGACAATACGGGGAAATCACCGCGATACTCTAATGAGGGAGTCTCTATAATGGGGATGCGCCATTCCTCTGATACCCCGTCATGCTCAATAACAACCGACCTACCCTGTGTTACCTCGGCATGGGCGCCATCTTGTTGGACAACGCGATTGGCATATAACGTAAAGGATGCCCCCTCATACAAAATACGATCATGTTTGATATCCTCCGATAAATTCATGATGTCATTATAGCAAGTATGACGACGCTTGTCTGTACATTTATGAATAAAAAAGGGCTACCTCGAAAAACGAGATAGCCCTCTTCACAACAACTATTTAACAACTATAATCGCAATTAAATCAAGTCAGCGACAGCATCGCGTTCTTCTTTAATTTCAGCAACGGTCGCATCAATCTTCGCTTGTGAAAAAGCGTTGATGTTAAGACCTTGTACGATTTCCCAAGTACCGTTATTCACCGTACGAATAGGGAAGGAGCACATAATGCCTTTTTCTACACCATAAGAGCCATCAGAGCAAACGACGACAGAATGCCAATCACCAGCAGGGGTAGGTGTCACCAAGGAGCGAACCGTATCAACGGCAGCAGAGGCGGCAGAGGCGGCAGAGGATGCGCCACGAGCCTTGATGATTGCAGAGCCACGTTGTTGTACAGTCTTGATGAATTCGCCTTCGAGCCATTCCTTATCAGCAATGACATCAGTAACGGGCTTGCCATTGATTTTGGCATTGGTGAAATCAGGATATTGTGTGGCGGAATGGTTACCCCAGATAGCCATATTCGTAACAGCTGTGACATGCACACCAGCCTTATCAGCCAATTGGCTCTTGGCTCTGTTTTCGTCAAGGCGAGTCATCGCAAAGAAACGATTGGCAGGGATGCCAGCGGCATTTCTCATTGCAATAAAGGAGTTTGTGTTGCAGGGGTTACCTACGACAAGGACGCGAACATCAGAGGCGGCATTCGCAGCGATAGCTTTACCTTGACCAATAAACAACTTGCCATTGATACCAAGCAAATCCTTACGTTCCATACCGTCTTTGCGAGGGATAGAGCCAACGAGCAAGCACCAGTTAGTATCCTTAAATGCCTCAGCAGGATCGCAAGTAGGGACGATTTCGTTGAGTAAGGGGAAGGCGGCATCTTTCAATTCCATCACGACACCTTCGAGGCGACCCATAGCAGGCTCAATTTCAAGAAGTTTCAAGTTAATGGGCTGATCTGCACCGAGCATTGAGCCAGAGGCAATGCGGAACAAAAGTGAATAGGCAATCTGACCAGCAGCGCCAGTGACAGTGACAGTAATAGGTTTCTTCATAACGTCTAGGATTCTTATGGATGATTCAAATCATCCGATGGGCGAAAGTCTAGCAGATTTAAGCTCTTGGTCAATCCTCCAATGTGCATCACTCAACAATTCAATCATTCTTTGAATAATTATAAGAATACACTCTTGTGCAATATCAAAAAATCAATACAATGCGCTTCTCTCAACCATCCTTTATACAACATATATTATGAATTTAACTATTATAGGCAGTGGATACGTAGGATTGACAACGGGCACCTGTTTTGCAGAAAAAGGTCACCACGTCATCTGCGTTGACAATAATCTCGAAAAAGTCCAATCCCTTAGCGAGGGCAACATCCCTATCTATGAACCAGAGCTTGAGGATTTAATCCTCAAGAATACGGCGGCAGGTCGCCTTACGTTCTCCTCATCTCTTAAAGAGAGCATTGAGCACGCCGAGGTCATTTTCATTGCCGTACCAACGCCTCCCTTGGAAGATGGAGCAGTCGATCTATCCTTCATGCACACAGTTGCCTTAGAAATAGCGGGAGCCCTTGACCCTAATCACCCGTATTGCGTCATTGTCGATAAATCTACCGTCCCCGTAAAAACGAGCCAACAAGTTGATGAGATTATCCGCGAGCACGCGCCAGCATCAGTCGAGTTTGATGTGGTCTCTAATCCAGAATTCTTGAGAGAGGGCAGTGCCGTCCACGACTTACTCAACCCTGATCGCATCGTCATCGGAGCCAACTCTCAACGTGCGATGGATGTCATGCGTCGCGTCTATAAATCATTCTACGCACCAACTCTCGAAACAGATGTTGCCTCGGCTGAATTGATCAAGCATGCTGCCAACTCGTTCCTCGCCCTCAAAATATCTTACATCAACGCCATCGCAAAAATCTGTGATGCGACAGGGGCAAATGTCGATCTCGTAGCAGAGGGCATTGGGATGGATAAGCGCATCTCCGAGCATTTCTTAAATGCAGGCATCGGATACGGGGGCTCTTGCTTCCCCAAAGACATTAAAGCCTTTATTCAAATCAGCGAAACGCTAGGAGAACCCTTTAATCTACTCAAAGAAGTAGAAAAAATCAATGAGAAGCAACTCGACATTTTCCTGAAAAACACAGAGAAAATCCTCCATGGCACCCAAGGCAAAAAAATTGCAATTTGGGGACTTGCCTTCAAATCCAACACTGATGACATTCGAGAATCAGTCGCCATTAAAATGTGCAAAGCCCTCTCCAAGTCAGGCGCCACGCTCACGGCATATGATCCCAAAGCTCAAAAAAATGCAGCAATTGCTCTCAGAAATTACTCAGACATCACTTACTGCGACGACATGTATGCATGTACTCAAGGTGCTGATGCCCTTATCATCGCAACCGAATGGCCCATCTTTGCCAATGCTAATTTGTCCAAGGTCAAAGCAGCCATGAAAACGCCCGTTATTTTTGATGGACGCAACATCATGGATCCAGAAAATATGTCTATGGCTGGATTTGAATACCATTCAGTAGGTCGCCCACCCGTGGCATAAATACCCCCATCATCCTATGTCATCCCCCAAACAATCGTCCTCTCTGACGGGCATTCTTCTGAATGTCATCATCCCCGTTGTCATTCTTGATTATTGTAGTGGGGGATCGACAAACATCCTCGCTCGACTACCCGAACAAAAACTTTGGGAGCTAGGTCCACTCTGGGCAATGATACTGGCTCTCTCTCTCCCTATTGGATATGGGCTCAAATCGCTTTTTCAACAAAAGCGATTTGATATCATGTCCATCGTTGGCATGAGTGGGGTCATTCTCACGGGAGTCATTAGCCTATTTGTCATCGGCGATCATGGTCAAATTCATTGGGCGACACCATGGCTTTTTGCAAGTAAAGAAGCCTTCATCCCACTCATCCTTGCGACAGCCGTCCTCGTCTCAGCCTCGACGCCGACCCCGTTGATCAATGCTTTTTTATACAATCCAGAGCTTTTTGACATCAGCAGGATTGAGCAAGCAATCAAGACGAATAAAAAAGAGCAAGACTACCAAAGATTGCTCATGCATTCGACATGGATTTTAACTGGGACACTCGTTTGCTCCTCCATTGCCAATTTTTTCCTCTCTCTCTTTTTCATGACCCCCATTCTCCAGTTCCCAGAGAAACAACAGCAAGTAGAATACAATATTGCTATCGGACAAATAACATGGTGGGGCTTCCTCATTATTGGTGTCCCCCTTTTAATTGCCATGGGGATCACCCTCATTTATTTACTCAAATCATTGGGGAAACTCACCTCACTCTCTCGAACAGAAATCCTCTTAAAATAAAAATCTCAGCATGAAATTTTATTTTACCTCATTACTCTTAGCCACTTGCTTCTTGGCAAGCCACCTCGAAGCCGCAATAACATTTGATCGCGTCTTTGGATCACACATGGTCATCCCTCAAAATAAACCCATTGTTTTCTCTGGTACCGCTGAGCCCAAAATACCCGTACAAATCAAATGGCAGGGTAAAATAGTCACGACAACCCCATCAGCTCAAGGCACATGGATAGCGAGCTTCCCTCCCCAAAAAGCAAAGTCAACACCCAGCTCGGTTACAGCCACCCAAAAAGGCGAAACAAACACCCTTGATGACATCCTCATTGGTGAGGTCTGGCTCGCCTCTGGACAATCCAATATGCTCTGGAGACTCAACCAAACCCCGAGCGGACGGCAAGAGATACCAGCCTCGAACAACCCTCAGTTGCGCATCTTTCATAACAACCCTCAAGTCCATACCAATGGTACTGCCTATACTGATCGAGACTTTGAGCAATTAACACCCACAGCATTCTATCAAGGAGAATGGCAAATTTCATCGCCAAAATCCTCAGCCCCCTGCTCCGCCGTTGCCTACTATTTTGCTAAAAACCTCCAGCAAAAATTAGGGATTCCCGTTGGCATCATCCATTCTTCCCTCGGAGGCTCAGAAATGGCAGCATGGCTCCCCTCATCAGAGATCAAAGCCAATCCAGCCTTTCAATCCCTACGGGGCAATCAATGGCTTGAGTCTAAATATATATCTTCATGGGTACGGGGAAGGGCAAAACAAAATATCTCCACACGCCTCAAATCAGGAGAACCCCAGCATCCCTATAAACCAGCATTCCTCTATGATGCAGGCATCGAATGGATCGCTCAACTCCCCATCTCTGGCATCATTTGGTATCAGGGAGAATCAGACGCAGAGTCCAATAATCAAGAGCAAAATATGGCTCTGATGTCGCGTCTCATCCAGACCTGGCAAACCGCGTTTCATCAAAAGCAACTCCCATTTGTCATGGTACAACTACCACGTATCAACGACAATTCTCCACTGCGTGCCTTTTGGCCAGAATTTAGAGAAATGCAACGCAACGCTGCTGCAACCCTACCAGGAGTTTACTGCGTTAACAACATCGACTTAGGATCGACAAACTCCAATGTCCATCCCCCCGAAAAAATAGAACTCTCTCAACGCATTGCCAACCTTGTTCTCAATAAAATCTATCATCAAAATACCCCATCTGAAGGGGCATCGCTCAAAAAATGGATAATCAAAGGCAACAAAATGCTCATTGCTCTCAATAATGCACAAGGGCTAAAAACGACCGATAATCAAGCCCCCACATCATTTGAAATAGCAGGGGCAGACAAACAATTTAAGCCAGCTACAGCAAGCATCTCACCACAAGGATACATCATCCTAAGCTCTCCTGAGGTCTCGCCACCTCAACATGCAAGATACGCTTGGGCATCATTCGTCTCTCCCAATCTCGTCAACAAAGACAACTTGCCAACCATGCCATTCTGCACAAGTACCGCAAATAAAAACGGTCAATAAAAAACTTTTCGCACGATAAAAAAAGCGGTTTCACCCAAAAAGTGAAACCGCTTTTTTGTAAACGAGATCAATTCTTACAGATCAGTAGCGGCAGCTTTATCCAAAAGGAAAACAGCATTATTGTGATTCTGCAAATAAGAAGCAGCTACATCTGGAGTAACTGAGCCTTGCACTGCCTTTTTGACGATGGAGGCTTTTTTCTCACCCCATGCCATCAGAGCAACCTTGCGAGCGCCCATAATCGTAGCAACCCCCATGGTGATAGCGGTTGTGGGGACATTGGCAATACCGTTAAATGATGGTGCTGCGTCAGAACGAGTCAACTCATCGAGATGTACTTGGCGCGTAATGGTCTTATCATCTGAGCCTGGTTCATTGAAACCAATATGCCCCGTGCGACCAATCCCTAAGATTTGCAAATCGATGCCACCGAGATCTTTGATCTTCTTTTCATAAGCAGCGCAATGAGCAGGGATTTCATCACCCTTGACGAGACCTGAGGGCAAATTAACATTTTCAGGTTTAATATCAATGTGGTCGAATAAATTGTGGTGCATGAAGTACCAGTATGATTCTGGATGTTCACGATTCAAACCACTGTATTCATCAAGATTGAAGGAAATCACATTGGAAAAAGAAAGACCTTCTTCTTTGTGTAAGCGAACAAGCTCGGCATAAAAAGGCAAGGGAGTAGCTCCAGTGGCAAGACCAAGGATCACATTTTTACCTTCAGCAGCTCTGGAACGAATCAATGCTGCAACTTCTTTCGCCAATGACTTGGCGGCGCTTTGAGGAGTTTCAAAAACTTCAACGTTAATCATAACGCCGTCATTTTACTCCGCAATCAGATGCATTCAATCACAATTTACCTATTTCACTATAATTCAGCAAATTCAACGTTTCCAAAACTTCCAAAATGGAGTTTTTTTTGCCCCAGATTCATCTCCTGGAGGTGGTGCATACGAACCGCCAGAGAAAGGAGATAACGTCCATGACATCTTGTCGAGAGGTCCCTCCCCACTTACCTTAAACAAGCCCCCAGCAACGAGGAAAATCGGAGAGGTAAACAATCCCGGCAATCCACGCAAGCCCAGCTTAAAGTCAGAATTAACCTGTCTATCTGACATTCGAATCCACCCACCGCCAGATAATGACATATTCGTTCCCCTCGCATCAAAAGAATTACTTTTAACATAGCCATTCTCAATCACATAATCACAGCCAGCCTGAGTAATATTGTAATTCACGAGATGTCCTACCCCTGGGATAAATGCACTAATAGCCTTGCCCAATGTGCCAAAAAGAGGAATTTCGACAAGGTTCCCATTTAGTAGCTGTGCATTGCCTTGAGCCACGATACTATCCATATCTCCCTTTGATCGGAAGCTAATCGAACCACGGACAGTGGCTGGATTCATCGCTTCTCCATAAGATTTACCAATCTCCGCCAAATTGAGTTTTTCCAGGATTAAGACCCCATTTACATCTCGTCCATTGTCAATGCGCGCACCAATCTTGCCGTTAAAGTCACCACCCCAAATTTTGCCTTTCAAATTATTGACCATGAGCCAATCAGGAGTAATATCAATAGTTCCAGAGGCAGAGGTCATTTTTAGAATTGTCCCGATTAAAGGGTATTCTACTTGTCCAGTTGGTGCAGAAAAAGTGAGATGCCCCTTCATCTGGCTAAAATCATCCGCAATTGGGAAGAGCCCGTTCCCAGACAAAGAGACAGGCTGAGTAAACAAAAATTCAGATAGCACCTTTGCCGATACGGTAGAGAACATTCTCATGACATAATCGGGATACACAACCCCATTGAGCCCATCAACTCGCACCGTCTGTTCTGTAAAATTAAAGACAATTTCACTAGATTTGAGGCGGCTTGACTGAATCCCATTTTTAATTTTTCGCGAGGAGAGGAATTCCCCATTATCATACACCAACTCAACATCACTCAGCGTCGCACGATTAGGGACAATCAGGGCAGATGTTTTTCCTGAAATAATTTTAACACCCATGTATTCAATATCCTGCGCGGTACCCATCAACTTAACTTCATGCTCATTCTCAGGATCACTCATGGACATCATGGCTTGGAAAAAAATATCCAATTTCGTTTGTTCACAGAGCTTAAATCTTGCCATAAAAAAGTCATCATCATTTAACCCTAAAAACTTATCCCAATTGAGGATACTAATGGTATTACGCCCCGTGATGGCAAGCACTCCATTGAGATTCCCCTTGGCAAAAAGCTCTAAATATCCAGAGCTATCATCCATGCGAAAGTTTTTCAAAATGAGATTGCCACGATCATAATTCCCCTCAGTTTTGAGCGTTTTGACAGGCACCTTATTCCATGCCAAATCATTCGCCGTGAGCACTACATTCAATCTCAACAAATCGGGATTTTTTTGATCATCCAATTTTAAATTCCCCTTTGCCTTCAAATCAATGGTTGAGGGGAGCGTTAGTTCTTTAGGATAAGGGATAAGCCCTGGCAATAACTTCTCCCAGACCAAAGGGGGCAAGGTCGTTTTTAGATCAAAAAAGACATCTTTCCCGTTCGTTTCTCCCGTCAAGTCGAGAGAATTCGACCCATGAGTCAACGAACATTTTTTAACAACCAATGATTTTCCATCAATCGTTGCCAAAAAAGCAAGGGGACCCATCTCAAGCCCACGAAAGCTAAAGTCGTCCAAATCGAGACGAATGCGTGCATCTTGAATCTTGGGGGTTACATCCCAGCCTTTCGTAAAATCAAACTTGCCTCTCACGAATACAGCAGGGTATCCTCTCAAGTCAAATTCCTCAGGGATATTAAAGCCATGGTCTCCAAATGAGCGCACAAGATGCACAATCATATTGGCGGTCAATGAACTACGTACATCCAACGAAATCTCCTTCCCTATCCCCATCACTTGCCCTGTCAAGGCGTCATTTTCATGCACCAATCGAAAATCGGACATATAAAAATTGCCATTTTCATAGTTAAAATCTGTTGAAATTTTCTGAAATTTTTGTCCATTGATTTTGAATGCGCCCAGTGCGGCGGCACCCATGACATGGATATCCGTCAACTGCGACCACGCTTCATTAGCCTGCAAACGCCCAGTCACATCTAATCGTGGTTTACTTAACAACTCGATTTGATATGGCAACACCCATTTATCCCCCGTGAGCGCGCGCCCCCATTGCAAGAGGGGGGCAGAGCTTTTGACATCCACATCAATCTTTCTCGTTACAAGATTGATACGAGACTCTACATTCAACATCCCCGTCTCTCTCGTCCCTCGACATGACAACTTTTTCACAAAAATCATATCGCCCTGATATTCAGCATTTAGTTGAATATCCTTCAAATCCAGTTGACCCACCCTCAATGCAGGGACATTCAAACCTACGGTAACGCGGAGAGACTTCCCTTGATTCGATGAGTTTGCCAAATCGACATGCCAAACAGGGGGTTTGTCTTCCTTCCATGTCGCCTCATCCAAATATCCAACAGCTTCACTTAAATATTTTTTAATTTGCTCTATCTGCTCAGAGCTTATCGTTGATGATTCTTCACTTGAGGGGATATCCCCTGAAACACGAACAAACATCCCCTGGAGCCCCCCCTCTGCACGACTAATATGCACATCCCCCTGTGGTGAAATGGTCAGAATTGCATCAAAGTTCGATAAATCTAAATGCTTTCCTTTTTCATCCAAAGGGAAATTAGTCGATATGTTATCAATCTCAACTCGATTAACGACAAAATTACCATCCCACAGCGCACTCCAATCTAAATCAAGGCGCACCTTATCGACACGACATAACTCCTCATTCTGACCAATCTTATCGCTAAAAACGGTTACATCCTTTGCCTCCATCACGACCCCAGCCCAGACATCAACCGTCAGCGCATCCATCCTCACCACCATCCCACGCCCCGACAGACCATCCTCAACCATTTGACGGACAGATTTGGGCAATCCCCAAACAGATATAAAGACAATCCCACCTAAACATGCTGCTAAAAACAGCATGATCAGGGCAGGCAACAAGCCACGAACCCATCTGGTAAAGGTTTTGTGAGACATGAGGCTTATATCATAACGATCGATGCAATAAATTGCACCTCTCTTTTTTGCAAACTCATTGCTTTAATACCTTTGATGCCTTTGAGGGGAATCCCCCTAAAAGCCAAATGATCTGAACGAGAGACCAAGAGAAGAAAAACATCGCGAGGCAAGTCAAGACAAGACCTAAGCCAAACTCTGCACCAAACATCCAATAATTTAACCCATGGAGAGGCGCCATTGAGGTCGTTTGCAGAGCTTTTTGTAATATTTCTACTGAAGCTCCCGATCCAGGGAAACCGAGGAAGCTCAAAATAAACCAACCCACCCACCATTGAGCAGGAGTAGCCACCACAAGAAAACCTGGAGGAGAGAGCCACGCCATAAGCACGGAGATGGGGATATTACCCTTTTTCCATAAGCAACACCCTATCCCCCAAAATGTCTGCATCGGCACAGGTAAAATAGCACAGACAGATCCCCACGTCGCCCCAACCGTCACACTATGACGATTCCATCCCCAATATTCCTCATTAAAAATCTCTACCTTGAGATAACGCCCAATCATCGACTTTTTCCTTCTTTCCAGAAGTAAATATCGTTTTACCTTTCTCATCAGGGCTCTGTATTTCCTCTCCATATATTTCTATCTCTACTTGTTAGAGAACACGGGAATGGGGTAGACGAGCAATCAAATTCGGTCATTTTTACCTAAAATATGTGGCATCCGTCCCGATTGCTCATTTCATTCTCGTATTTTTCTTATCGTACGAGGGGCAAAAATACACTATCATTCTGCTACCCCCTATTTTTTATGCCGAAACAACGCCTTGATCTTCTCCTCGTCTCGCGAGGACTTGTCGAATCCAGAGAACTGGCTCAACGCCTCATCCTCGCAGGTGAGGTCAAAGTCGGCGGACATCCTGCTGACAAAGCTGGTCAAAAAGTCGATGAAGATATCGAGCTGGTCATCAAAAATAAACCTCGTTACGTCAGTCGGGGGGGACTTAAACTAGAGGGTGCCCTCCAAGCCTTCCCCGTATCAGTTGAGGGCAAAATCTGTATGGATGTCGGCGCCTCAACGGGGGGATTTACCGATTGCCTCCTTCAAAATGGTGCCCTTCGCGTCCATGCCATTGACGTAGGCACCAATCAGCTTGTTTGGAAATTACGCAATGACCCCAGAGTCATCGTTAAAGAAAAATTCAATGCTCGCTACATGAAACCTGAGGACATTGGGGAGAGCGTTGCATTGATCGTCTCTGATGTTTCGTTCATCTCCTTGACAAAAATCTTACCTGCTGCCTTCCAAATCTTACAAGAGGGGGGCGATGCTCTCGTTCTCATCAAACCTCAATTTGAACTCCAGCCAGAGAATATCGGTCACGGGGGCATCGTCAGAGACCCCGCTCTGCATCGCCAGGCAGTCGAATCTATCCATCACTTTGTCACCCATGAGATGGGACGACAATGGATGGGATGCACCGATTCTCCGATTACGGGGATGGATGGGAATCATGAATTTTTAGCTTGGTTAAAATAATCAGCCTCATCACATCGAGAACTTAACAAGATTTAAGTTTTCAAAAAAACGATTTTATCATACAGTCATTCTTGATGTCAGCTTGCCCCACACCAACAATCAAACACCATCACATCGTCCTCATCGGGATGATGGGCTGTGGCAAGACGACTGTTGGCAAAGAGCTACACCGCATCATGAAGATCCCCTTCTCCGATACGGATCAAATGATTGAGACTCAGACTGCCATCAGCATCCCTGATATCTTTACTCAATTTGGTGAGGATAGCTTCCGAGATATTGAGACACGCATTCTACGCAATCATCTTGATAAACCCCATCGCTCTCCGTTAATTATCTCGACGGGGGGGGGTATCGTCATCTCTCCAATCAATCGATCCATTTTACAACAATTAGGGTTTGTCGTTTGGCTTAATGCCGATATTAACACCCTTTTTAATCGCGTCTTACATAGTGGCAATAGACCACTCTTACAAACAGCTCATCCAAAAGAGATATTAGCTAAGCTCCTTGAGCAAAGAGCTCCTTGGTATCGCGAGACAGCTCATCTCTCCATTGATACAAGCACCCTCACCGTTCAAGAGATTGCCTTTGGCATCATGGAATCCTCTCGGGTCTTTTTCAACGACTTCAATATCTAACAATATTGATTACCCCCTACGTGCTATCAAAAAGCCGTTATTTTTCTTATGCCGGGCTGGGGAGAACGTATTTGATTTTTGCCCAGTGATTTTTGACACCAAGCACCACAGGAAAAGCGCATATCCTAGAGGATATGCGCTTTTCAAAAAGAGGAGATTCCTGATGCTTAGGCTTGAGCCTGAGCTTCGGTTTCAGCTTGTTTGCGAGTCTTACGAATGATGGAACCTACTGTTTCAGAAGGTTGAGCACCATTGGCGATCCACTTATCGGCTTTTTCAAGATCGATTGTGTAATTAACACCTTCTTTCATCGGATCATAAGAGCCGAGTTGTTCGATGTAACGACCATCGCGACGTTTGCGACTATCGAGGACAACGATTTTGTAGTAAGGACGGTCTTTGGTACCTTGACGGGTGAGTCGAATTGCTACTGGCATATCAGTTTTTTGTGGGGAAAATATTATCAGCCTTCTGCGCTCTCTCTCATTTCGAGCACGTACTGGCATCAAAGCGGTGCGAATGTATGTCCCATTGCGAGACATTTGTCAATACCCGAGTTTTTATTTTTCTTCGCATTTTTATTTCATCGAGCGTCCAGCAACCAAATATTCATTCTCTATCAATGAATTACGCAATCAATAAATTGTTCGGCAAAAAGAGAGCAGGCAAAGAAAAAAAGCGCGAGCGCAAAGACGCGATCAATCCCTATCGCATGAATCTTATAAAAGGCGCGAATTGGGGACATCTGAAAAATAAACGCCCAAATAATCCAGCCCAGCGTCCCAGTCACCACAATGAGACTCCCCACAAAAAAGGAATACCCGACCCCATGAGCAGGCTCCAGCAAGGGGGCGGAGAGGGCAATAAAAAATAAGGTCGCTTTAGGATTCATCAAATTACAAACCAAAGCATCCTTGTACAAGGCACGCGAATCAATAATCTTGCCCTCCTCGACGACTACGTCAGCATCCGCTACTTGATGCCGTGGCATAATCTTCCATGCCAGATAAATCAACCATAAGGCAGCAAGATCATAAAAAAGCCACCCATACGCACTCTGGAGCAAGGCGGAGCCAAGCGTACAGGCGACAACCGCATGCGCGATAACTCCCGTACCAATCCCCAACGACACAATGACCCCTGCCCTTAATCCATATCGCAGACTACTCCTCGTT
The DNA here is from genome assembly GCA_036644695.1 of Akkermansia sp. Taxonomy (GTDB): domain Bacteria; phylum Verrucomicrobiota; class Verrucomicrobiia; order Verrucomicrobiales; family Akkermansiaceae; genus Akkermansia. The sequence continues at coordinate 28,105 of JAVXPO010000005.1, forward strand.
ACCAAGGTTTGATCGGGCCCCGGGCTCAATTGAGACAGCAACAGCAATACAACAAAGGTTAACTCAGGGACGGGATTCATACACTTACGCTCTGGGATGCGCCAAACGATACGCCTCGGCAAGCCTTGCGCGCGTCACATGGGTATAAATCTGTGTCGTCGAGAGAGAAACATGCCCCAATAGCTCCTGTACCGACCTCAAGTCAGCACCTGCATCCAACAAATGAGTCGCAAAGGTATGCCTTAATTTATGAGGAGAAATATCAAAGGGTATTGAGGATAATCTCACATACTTGTCTAAAAGCATCTGAATGGAGCGAGCACCCAAGCGATTACCCAAACGAGAAATAAACAAGGGGGATTCTCTCGTCAAGGGGACACGCTGGGCATATGCCTCAATAGCAGCCAAGGCAGGCACCCCAATGGGTAACATGCGTTGCTTACTCCCCTTCCCCATAACGCGCAAACATTGAGTTCCGTGATTGATTGAGGTGACATTGAGAGAGACAAGCTCGCTTAATCTCAAGCCACACGAATAAAATAACTCCAAAATCGCCGCATCCCGATACGGGAGCCATGCAGGTGCATTGGCTGGCACCTTGACATGATACGGCAACTCCAGCAATTCGATGACCTGCACTAGATTCAAATGCACGGGTAAATGAGTTCGTTTTTTAGGCAAAGCCACCTCTTCCAGGGGATTGCTCACAATCTTGCCCCTTTTCATTAAAAATTGATACAGGCTGCGCAGTGCGGAAAAGCGCAAGCGGATTGATGCGGCGCTCAACTCCTCTTTTGCCCCCTCAAAAAGCCATTCTCGAAATAAATCTGGCGTACATGCCCCCCAGGATTCAAACCGATCGGCGCACCACTCGCGAAAAATACGTAAAAAGCGAGAATATGCCTTATAGGTATGAGGCGAGACCTGCCTTTCATCCAAAAGATAGGTTAAAAATGCTGTTTCCGCATCATCTTTCATGAGATTTTATGAAATTCCAGCAAAGATTATGACTCCTTCAGAGACAAGCCCTCCTCCATACTCTCTATAAGCTCTGTATCAAAACTCTCTTGGATAAACAAATCAATGTCGTCCATCTCTTCCCCATCATCTCTCTCTTGATCATCATGCTGATTACAAACTCCCTGCTTTTCCTCCGCACTCAAGACACCATTGCCATCCTTGTCATATTGAGCTAACAATTGGTCAACTTTTTGGGTGTAAAGGGCATCGGCATCCTTGCGGATTACAAGCATCTCTTCACGGTCAATCACCCCATCTTGATTCGCATCATACTTTGCCAATAAGAGAGAATGAGCCAGCATAAATACCGACGGACGAATGACAAATTTCTCCTTCTTCGCATTTTCTACCACTAATTGAGGAGGAGGGGGCAAGTCAGGCGCCCCCTTTGGCGACATCGGGGGCATCATCACGGGTCCTGGGTGCATGGGTCTCCTCATCATGTGCATCGTCTCGCGCATCTTCTGCCTCTCTTCCTTTGACAACTTGCCATCATGATCTAAATCAAAACGCTTCATCAAGCGACCCTTCGCCTTTTGCCTCTCATTCTGAGCATCTTGTAACAAAATAGCCTTTTCCTTCGCATCAAGCACACCATCACCATTCGCATCATATTTGTTAATCAACAAATCGCGAACGAGCAAAATATGTTTTAACCGAGCGACCTTGCCAGCTCCCAATGGGGGTGGCGGGGGCATCATCAAATGCCCTAGCCTTTGAGGCGGGGCGGGCGGTATCGGCGCATTAGATGACTCAGCAGACGATGCAGACGAGACACAGACCGCCCCGCTAAAAACAATCATCAATGGATAAATAGAGGCAATTTTCATACGCAAGCAACACCCAGGTTAAAATCTTCAACCCCATACAAACGCACAAGTTGTAAAAAAAGCAATCCCGAATACACCTCGCCCAAGCATTCAGATAGCCCATCCCACTCAATAACTCGAATCATCCAGCTTAACCTTATCGCGAAAAATCCAATAAATGGCAGCAGAATACGACAGCACGATAGGCACCCCAACTAGCGCAATTAGCGTCATCGTATCGAGACTCAACCGCGACGATGCCGAATTATAAATCGATAAAGAATGCTCCACTGGGTGAGCATACAGCATCAGAGGCACATCCGATGCACCAAACATCGTCGCACCAAACATTGCCATCAAGCAACCCATCGTCGCACACGAGAAGATAAAGGCCCAGCCCTCGCGATGCTTTTTGATAAATACAGTAATGCAGACAATGAAAATGATCGCTAAAACAACCAGTCCAAAAATCCAAGGAGACTTCTCTAGCGTTGCCTTGACATGAGGCACATAAAACGCCGTAACAACCCCATGAATACAAATTAACAAGATAAAAATCAACATACATGGGCGCACCAAACGGCGTACCTTCTCCTGCACATGCCCCTCTGTCTTTAACGCCAAAAAGATCGCGCCATGCACGGCAAATAATGCCACCGTCGTCACCCCCAAGAGCAAGGCATAAGGATTCAACAAGCTCAATAAGGTACCAGTGAAATTACCTTGTGCATCAAGGGGAATCCCCAACACGACATTACCCATCGCGACGCCAATCAACAAAGCCGCTAACACACTCCCGACGGCAAACAGACTATCCCATAAATTGCGCCACCACCGCATGGGCTGCTTACTCCGAAACTCAATAGAGACCGCCCTCATAATCAAGGCCAGCAACAGCAACATAAAGGCAATATAAAAACCTGAAAAGACAGAGGCATACACATACGGAAATGCTGCGAATAAAGCCCCCCCTCCCACAATCAGCCACACCTCATTCCCATCCCAAACGGGACCTACGGCATTTAATAAAATACGCCTATCCAAATCTTTCTTAAAAAACAAATGCAAGGCACCCGTCCCCAAGTCAAAACCATCCAAGATGGCATACCCCGAGAACAACACGCCCACGAGGATAAACCACACAATATTCAGATCAATACTTTCAAACATGATAATAAAAGAGTTAAGGATTAAGGGTTATTCTTTTACAAATGGTATTTGTTGCCTCCCATGAGGAGAGTCATCTCCACCAGCAGGTCCTGCATGGATTTTATGGCTAATCTGATAAATAAACAGAGCAAACAGTAAAAGGTAAATCAGACCAAACATCGCCAAAGACGCAACCACCTGCTCTGTCGTCAAGGTCGGCGAGACCGCATCCTGCGTCTTCATCATCCCATACACAATCCACGGCTGACGCCCCAGCTCTGCCACAACCCAGCCAGCCTGATTCCCCAACTGAGGAGCCAATACAGAAAAGACACAACACCATAAAAACCAGCGCGCACGAAAAAGCCAACCTCTCCACCACCCCAACACACCCAAGAAACACAAAGCACCTAAGAAACAAGCGACAAGCACCATCACATGGAAGGTATAAAAAACAGGCAAAACGGGGGGCAAATCCTCAGCTGGATACGCATCTATCCCCTTAATCTCAGCATGCACATCGCCATAAGTTAACAGACTCAGCATCCCAGGCAAAGAAATCCCCGTAAACTCATGATTCTCGCCATGCACAATCCCCACAATATGCAGCGGTGCCTCTGTCCTCGTCTGGAAAACACCCTCCATCGCCACAAATTTAGTCGGCTGTTGATGCACAACCGCTCGCGCACTGCTATCACCCGTATATCCCATTGCCAAACATCCAATGACAGCCACCACAAGCCCCACCTTTAAGCCTCGTTGCGCAAATGGCTGGAAGCGTCCTCTCAAGAGATACCACGCGCTCACACTCATCACCAAAGTAGCACCCCCCAACCAGCAACCAGCCAAGGCATGAGTCAGACGATCCACGGTCGATGGATTAAATACCACATCATAAAAGCTCACCATCTCCGCACGCATCCCCATCCCCGTCTCGACAATCTTATATCCAGCAGGGGTTTGCATCCATGAATTGGCAACAATAATCCAGATAGCGCTGAAATGCGCACCCAGAGAAACCATGCAGGTTGCAAAAAAGTGCATCTTGGGTCCCACCTTGTCCCAACCAAATAACAACAACGCCAAAAAACCTGATTCAAGGAAAAAGGCAAAAATACCCTCCGCCGCCAACGCACTCCCAAAAATATCACCCACGTACCGCGAATACGTCGCCCAGTTCGTGCCAAACTCAAACTCCATCACAATCCCCGTTGCCACACCCAACGCAAAAATGATGCCAAAGATTCGCGTCCAAAACCTCGCGAGACGATGATACAGCTCATCCTTGGTCTTGAGCCAAATACCCTCCATAATCACCAATGCAACCCCAAGACCAATCGTCAAGGGAGGAAACAAATAATGGAACATGATAGTCAGCGCAAACTGCAACCTTGATAAAAAAACAGGATCATCCATATCACCTTAAATTACTGCGCTCTCTTGCAAAGAAAGTAAACAAAAAAAGTACGCTTTTTATAAAATAAAAAAATATTCCCCTCCCCCAATTTTTCGCGTAGAATACTGCGGATTTTATTCCACTGACGATTCCTCATTCATCCATTGAATAAAGAGAAATAAACCGTGGCGCAACAAAGACTCGACGATCAGCCTCGTTTCAGAGATGCTCTCGCGATACGTAGCCCTCTGTTTCACAACAGACCCAACCTTCCTCCACCCCCATGAACGACTTCAAACCATCCTATCGCGATCGTAAACCGCCCTACCGCTCACAATCACCCATGCCCCCACGCAAACGCCTCACCTACCGCGATGGCACTCCACTTGGTAGCGAAGAATGGCTAAGCCCTTGGGTCGAACTCAAGTATTTCTCTTACAATCCAGCGGTTTTCCCTCGCATGATCGGCTCCATTAGTGGAGACGCAGCCCCTGGACAACTCGTCCATGTTTATGACAAAAACGGCGAACTCTTTGGTGCTGGATTTTGGAACGAACAGAGCCGTACCCCCTTGCGCATCGTCTACCACGGCAAAGACCCCTTTTCCGAGACAGACCTCGACGACGCCATCCGTCGGGCAGTACGCCTGCGTCGTGAAGTCTTTCGTCTCGACGAAACAACCAATGCCTACCGCGTCATCCATGGTGACTCTGACGGCATTGGAGGTCTCATCGTAGACCGTTATGCCGACGTTCTCAGCATCGAGGTTAGCACCTTGGGGGCATGGCAACGGCTCGAACGTTGGATACCCCTCCTCCATGAGCTATGTGGCACCTCTCGCCACGTCTTGCATGCTGACGAGGGCGTCTCTCGCATGGAGGGCTTTTATCTGGAGGACTTCCCCCTCGTCTCTCAACCTGTACGCGTCGTCAAAGTCTATGAAAACGACATCACCTTTGAGGTAGACTTTGCCCAAGGACACAAAACTGGCTTTTTCTGCGACCAACGCGATAATCGCCTCAAATTCTCAACCATGGTCAAGGGCGCAACCGTGCTCGACCTCTGTTGCTACAGTGGGGGCTTCTCCATTGCAGCTAAAATGATCGGACAAGCCTCTGAAGTCACCGCTGTAGACCTCGACGAAAAAGCCATTGCCATGGCAAATAGGAACGCCAACATCAACAAACAGAGGATTGAGTTTGTCCATGCAGATGCCTTTGTCTACGCACGTCAAATGGTTCGCAACGGTAGACTCTTCGACACCGTCCTGCTCGACCCCCCAAAATTTATCATCGGTCGCGATGGCTACGACGAGGGCATTGCCAAATATCATGACCTCAACATGCTCGCGCTCCAATGCCTCAGACCTGGTGGACTCTTTGTCACCTGCTCCTGCTCGGGACTCTTGACCCCATCCGAATTTGAACGCGTCATCATCAAGGCGGCTCAACGACAAGGTCGCAAATTACAAATCCTCGCCATGACAGGCCCAGGATGGGATCACCCCTTCCTCAGCACCTATCCAGAGGGTCGATACCTTAAAGTCATCTGGGCAATCGCTCTCTAAAAATAACCCCATCCAGGGGGAAATTCAATCAGGCTCCCGCCTGACACGTCTTATTCCGCCCAAAAATCAAATACGGATCTGAAGGAGAACGTATTGCGTTAGCCGTAGGCGTTGCTTAAGGATATCTCAAGCCTCAACATTTGAGGGAGTGTCGGTGCTGATTATTCATGAGTTCTATTGTTTGTCCCAACTGGTTCAAGCGAGCGGCATTGAAGGCAACACCTTTCATCAGGTAGTCCTTGAGAATCCGATTGGCCCAGATGCGAAACTGGGTGCCTCTCTTGGATTTGACCCTGTAGCCGACGGAAATAATAACATCCAAACTGTAAAATTTTATCGGGCGATCCGAGCGTGCAATGTGCAAAATTTGCACATTGCTTTTTTCATCGAGTTCGCCTTCTCTGAATACGTTTCTGATATGCTTGGTCAGGACGGATCGCTCTCGTTCAAACAGGTCGGACATTTGAGCCTGTGTCAGCCAGATTGTTTCATCCCCCATGCGGACGTCCAAATGCGTTTGACCGTCTTCGGATTCATAAAGGACAAGGGGCTGTGCTTCCTGCATGGGAGGTACTTTAGCACAACTGTTTTTCTGACAACAGGCCTTTTTCAAGGACGTCTCCATTCCATGAGAAGGAGACAGAGATCCAGCGCAGGTGAGCATGGGGGACAAATCGTCGCCACTGGCACCCCAACTCAAATAGCCAACAACCCTGTAGCCCCAACAGGCAATTGGCTCCTCAAAAAAATGACACAGCTTCCCGCCTGAACCGTTTTCATCGCCCCTTTATTTCGCCAACAAACTCCCCGCCCTCTTTTTTCTCAATTTATCGTGCGGTGAGCCCTCCTCTTGGGGTCAGGTGGGAAGGAGGTGTCATGGGAGAGGGATTTTACGAAGTTCCTGTTTGATTCTTTCGTCGAGGTCATCCTTTAGGGAAAGGTAGAGGGAAAGCAGATCAACGGAGGAGAATGGGATGTTGACGAGCTTGCGAGGATCGTATGACCAAAGTTGCAAAATCGCACTAGCTTCTTCTTCGTGAACGGCAGGCAGATTTTTAACTTCTTCAGCGTATCTGTACGCAGCAATGGTCGGCAATCGGTCATCCGCTATCAAGGTATGACGGCTCAACGCAGTCACTCCTGCCAAGAGAAAAAAATGATCGACATTGCTTTCCCATCGGACGTAGCGTTCTTCTTTGACTGGAGTTTTCATCACTAGCAGAGCCTTTTCCCATAATTCATGAGAGGGCGGAGGGAAGGAGAATGAGCTGGCACGCCGAGTTCCCTTGTATTCGCACAGTCCGTAAGCTACCAGTTCTTCCTTGGCTTTGTAAATGCCCATGGGGGTGTATTGCAGCAGTCGGGCTGTCTGGCGCAGGTTGAGCCCTGCTATATCCCCAAAAAGAAACTGCCTTAGCAGAACTACTTGAGTTGAAGGAGAAAGCTTTGCCGGAGCTGGACGAAAGGATGTTCTATTTTCATCAGGCTGCTGTAATTTCAGCATGAGTCGAGGAACGTATATTTCTCCGTGGCGTGACAGGAATGGTATTTGCGCCCTGACAAGACGACGGCAATAAGCGACATTCGCCCGTTCGGGAAGTAAAAACGCGACAGGCTGGGCGAATATACGCTCCAATTCTCTGTAATCCGAGAGGTATGCCCTAGGGGTGGATAGTGCTTGATCCTGTTGCAGGCAGTCGATCGCAAGAATAAGAGAAACTGAGCCAACTTCTGCGACAAGGTATTGATAGCGATGCTGAAGGGAAAAGGATAGTTTCCCTTTTTCCGATGCAGAAATATAGGTCGTTGCTATCTTTTCGGAAAGCCCGAAAATTTGTCGCAATATCTCAATGACTAATGATGCCGCCTCCATTTCAGCCGTAATTGTATATTGATTTTGCTGATTGTAAACCATATGTGTGTACAATCGAAAAAAATGTATACAATTATTTTTCGGCATCGTATCTTTCTTTCTCGCAGTCAGGGGAAGGGAAGCTGATGCCAACACTCCGCTTTGCTCCGTTAACGCAACACGTTCTCCCCTAGATCCCAACCCTCCGTAACAAAAAATTCGCAGATTTTCACCTAATCCTTTTATAATACATAAGAGATGAGAGTAGTAATGAGGGACCAGGCTTCTCCCCTCTGGGCATCTATCACTCGGCATCAAGTCATCTTGATGCCGAGTTTGGTCTTGAGGTAGAGCTTGGACATGCCTATCCAAGCTTTACCTAAATTGAGTTTTACCGCAGGAGAATTGAGTCCATGGCTTTTTGGACGCGTCGATACAGATTTCGTCAGCAATGGCGCCTCTTGCCTTGAGAACATGCTTGTCACCCCGTTTGGGGGCTTAAAACGTCGTAACGGGATGGAGCTAGTTGATGCGAGCTGTCCTCTTGAGGGGACAATCCGCTTGATGCCCTTTACCTTCTCGGCTGGCGATCAGCTCATGATGGAGTTTAGTCGAGGGCTCATTCGATACTTCAAAGAGGGTCATCTCCTCACAGACAACGCAGGGCACCACGTCACGACGACAAGCCCATGGACGACGGATAAAATGATTCGCGAGCTACGCATGCAGCAACTCAACGATGTAATCTATATTGTTTGTCCAGATGTCCCGCCCTACCTCTTGGAGCGATATGGCATGACTGATTGGCGCATCGGTCCCATGACATTTAAGTCACACCCCTACGAGAGTAATCTTGGCAATGCCGCCACTATCAGCTTTAAGAACAATGATGAGCATCCTTTTGCAGAACTTGACATCACCGCTGATCGCGACATTTTTGCTAAAAATATGGAGGGGTCTGAGCTTCTCCGCATTGGGTTGATGATTGATGAGTCAGAGATAAAGTATTTCCCCAAACCATGTACTCAAGTTAACTCCCTTAACCGCGATTTCATGATTGGTGAGCATTTTTATAGAGTTACCTCTCCAGGATGGGCTACCTGCTACTCATGTAGACAATACTTTAGCACCACTGACTATAAAAATAATGACGACCCTGAATTTTACCCCACATTTTTCAGGAAAGGAGTCGTCAATATTTTCACCTTTCCCGTCTGGGGACCATGGACATTTCAAACGAGTGGGGTCTGGGATGGCGAATGGGTACTGGAGAAATGCAATGATGACCCACGAGTCACGACAAATAAGAATCTGCGTAAATGGTATTGCGCCAAGCTCCTCCTCCAAGATGATCAGCACCGTCAAAACTATTCCCTCTCTGGGGATGAGACCGAGGAAGTCCTCTTTCGCCTCTTTTTGACACGATTTAAGATTGGTGGACAACTTTGCCACCCCGAGTTTAGACGTGCCGCAGCACATTATGACTTTTTATATAAAATCATCAACGTCCTCACCCCACGCCATGCCTTAGCTACCTTTAATCGCGCGGCGAAAGATATTGAGCTCCCCGATACGAATACCTCTGATTGGAGCTTTGGTGCCTTTGGTATCAAAAATGGATACCCCTCTTGCATCGCCTTTCATGAGGGGCGACTCTGGATGGCATCAACCAAAAATCAACCTCAAACCATCTGGGCAAGTGGCGTCGATGATCTCAATAATTTCTCAGCCGGGAGCACCCCCGATGCCCCTCTGAGCCTCACCCTCGCAGCAGCTCAACAAAATAAAATTTGTTGGATATCCTCACTTCGTGGCTTAATCGTCGGCACCACTGAGGGAGAATGGGTCTTAAAAAGCTCTGATAACGCCCCTATCAACGTCAGCAATGCCACCTTTGAGCGTCAATCGGGTATCGGCTCAAGTCCGCTGGAATCGCTCACGGTTGAGAATTCCCTCTATTTCATCCAACAAGGACAAGGGAAAGTGCGTGAATTCTCATACTCCCTCGCCTCCGACGGCTTTATCTCGTCTGATGCAGGTCTCCTCGCCGAGCACATTCTCAGTCAAGGACTCGTTGCCTGGGCTCATCAAAAAGCCGTCGCTCTCCATATTTGGTGCGTCCTAGAGAATGGACAAATCGCCTGCATGACCGTCAATAAAGCTCAAAATGTCCTCGCTTGGCATCAGCACAAGATCACCGATGGCAGCATCCTGAGCGTCGCCTGCATCCATGGAGATAGCAATTGGGAGGATGAGGTCTGGGTCATCGCCCAACGCATGATTAACGGTACCATGCAACGCTCCATTGAACGCATGCGTGCTAATTCCGTCTATTTAGATGCATTTGTCACCCGACAATCATCACAAACAAAACTCAATAATCTAGGTCATCTCATCGGCAAAAATGTCCTCATGTATCCTACCCAACAATCAGGGCAAACCCTTGAGGGTATCGTCGCCAGCAACGGGACACTCACCCTCCCGACAGGGACACCTGATGGACAAGAATGGTTCGTCGGGATCCCCTTCACCTCCAAGGTCGTCACCATGCCTCTCGAAACACAAGAAACTCTGGGACTTCATAAAAACAGGATTCGAGCCAAGCTCCTCCTCCTGGATAGCAATCTCGAATTTGAATACGGGACAGGCGATAGCTCAGAATGGCTCCCCTTTGAACGGAAACGTCACAATCTCTCCGACACCTATTCAGGATACGTCGATCTCACCATCCCTCCCTCCATCGACAAACAACCTAAGCTCGCCATCAAAACAAGCCATTCTGGCAGCTTAAATATCCTTGCCATCATTCCAGAAATCACAATCACCAACTAATACCTCCTCCTGTTTGAATGTGTCATTAATCTCTCTTCAATAACTTCACCGCCCATCATCAAATACGTTCTCCCCCAGCCCACAACCCACAACAAAGAGAAAAGAGCAAGTCCGAGACCCTTGTATAATATTCAGAAGCCTGCCTTGAGGGCAGCTTTTTTAGTTTGGAGATGCGCGGTCTTAAACTTTCTGCACACAGATTTTCAAAACCGTGTGCAGAAAGTATTGCAAACAGACTCTAATTGCCTCATATTACCGCAGGGAACCGAATTCTCTTCGCTAATCCGAAATAAACAGAGTCTATGACAAAACGAGAACTAGCAGAACAAGTGCTTGAATCATCAAGAGGTATTGCGAAAACGGTAGATTTTCTCTCTTCCGGCTTAAGTAAAACGAATGTGGCTCTTCTTTGTCAAGAGGGGTTGCTTGAGCGTATTCGTCACGGCTATTACCAATTGTCTGGTAATGCGTCTATATCAGAGGAACTGCTTCTGGCAACGCTGATCCCAGAAGGAATCGTGTGTATGGAATCAGCCCTTTTCTACTATGGGTATAGTGATTTTACTCCTCGAATATGGACAATTGCCGTGCCTCGCACAATTTCTCGCGTAAAACTGAAAACGGAAGCTGTACGTTTCCGGGCATACTATATTCCCAAAGAGTATTATGAAATCGGAAGGACAACGGAAAAGCTCAATGGCGTCCAACTTCCCATCTACGATAGAGAACGTACAATCTGCGATTGTTTCAAGTATCGAACGAAACTGGATCATGAAACCTTCAACAAAGCAATTTACGCTTATATTGCAGACGACAAAAAAAATCTGAGCAATCTTGCCAAATACGCCAAAGAAATGAGACTCTTCAAAAAATTAAATACATTGATGGAGGTGATGTTGAATGCCTGATCCAGTAGCATCTCTTCTAGCAAGGTTGAAAAACAAGGCTACGGAAAGTGGGCGAAGTTATCAACTCTGTATGCAACTCTTTTGCCAAGAAGAATTTCTTCGACGCGTAGAAAAATCCCAGTATACGGATAACCTTATATTGAAGGGGGGACTTTTTCTCTATTCTCTCACAAACTTTGATAGCCGCGTTACGGTAGATATTGATTTCCTTCTGAGACGGGTACCCAACACCCCTAAACAACTGAGGAAAATTCTGGAAGAAATTATTGCCATCGATACGGGAAATCCCTTCATTACCTTCGAGATTAAAAACCTGTCACCGATTTCTGTAACAAAGAAGTACTCCGGCATCAGTGCTTCTTTGGTGGCAAAAATCAAAAATACACGGACAACAATTGATATTGATTTCGGAGTTGGTGACATTATCGTCCCTTGCCAGCAAAAGAGAAGGCTTCCTACCCAACTACCAGATTTTGAAGCGCCGGAAGTTAATACTTATTCCGTAGAAACCACTGTTGCGGAAAAGCTGGATGCAATTCTTTTCCTGATGGAATTTTCTACACGAATGAAGGATTATTATGATCTTTATTATCTGGCAAACAAGTTTGACTTTGACGGCACCGTATTGACCGAGGCAATCAAGAAAACCTTACGGAACAGGGAGAGGCATTATACGATCGATCAGTTCGAGCAAATCATGACTTTCGATGCCAACAATGGAATGCTACAAAAATGGAATAATTTTGCCCGAAAACTTCATACGGAAACAGACAGTTTTCAGACGATTTTAATAGTAATTCGCTCATTTATCTCTGTGCCATTTCAGTCTATTCTTGATGAAGAGGACTTTTCTCTAACATGGAATTCTGTATCTGGAGCATGGATTAATGTGTCATTAATCTCTATTCAATAACTTCTCCGCCCATCATCAAATACGTTCTCCCCCAGCCCACAACCCACAACAAAGAGAAAAGAGCAAGTCCGAGACCCTTGTATAATATTCAGAAGCCTGCCTTGAGGGCAGCTTTTTTAGTTTGGAGATGCGCGGTCTTAAACTTTCTGCACACAGATTTTCAAAACTGTGTGCAGAAAGTATTGCAAACAGACTCTAATTGCCTCGTCCCTACGTTACCGATTGACAATTTACCCTGCTGTGAGCCCCCCTCTTGGGGGCAGGTGGGAAGCTGATGCAACACTCCGCTTTGCTCCGTTAACGCAACACGTTCTCCCCCTGACCCCTGCCCTCCACAACAATAAATAAAAAAATTTTGGATTTTTAGAGTTGACGACAGCTAAAATAATTACTAGAGTACCTCTACCGAGATTTATCTCAAATTAATCACCATGTATAAAACCATTCTTTCTCTCATCTTTATTATGAGTTCTAGTTGTGCATTTGCAACAACACACCTCACTCCAGAACTACAAAACGGATTAAGATATTGGTGGGATTTTCAAGATCCAGCCGAAGTACCTCCCGTAGACTTTACAAATAGCACGGTTAAAACACATTGGAATAGTTCCTTCAATTGGCCTACGGGTCAAAATTACGGACAGATTGTAGCAACAGCTCCTAGCCCAAATGTCCCATGGGCTAAAGATGCAACAACAGAAACAGGTACAAGTACAGTAGACGTTCTAGCCAGTTCCTTCACCCTCAGCTTTGACATTAAAAATCTTAGTTCTGAGGTGGATAAAGATGTTTTCTCTCTTTATACAAATAACGGAACCCTTGATAACAACAAACTTTGTTTGCATACTGGTGCAGGAGATTCTTTATCGCTCAATTCAAATGGATTTGGAAGCACTAACCTAACAACTGATCCAAATACGGGCTCCATCAGTGCAGGTTCAGGTTCTTTTCCAGCAGCGGATCAATGGACAACATTCACCATCACAAGCGATGGGACAACCATTACTCTCTACAAAGACGGAGTAAGTATGGGAGAGTTAGCATGCACAATAGGAGCCGACACTAAAATTACAGGGATTCAGTTTGGCAAAGCTTTTGGGGCTGATGACACGCCTGAGAAGCAGCCAGACACGCACAACATTAATTCTGCCGATGTTGATAATATCGGGATTTGGCAAAAAGCATTAACGGCAGAAGAGGTTCAGTCTCTCACGATACCTGAACCAACGACCGCCTCTCTTTGCCTCTTCGGATTAGCGACACTCATACTTCGTCGTCGTAAATAAGAAAAGGTCTCAAGTATTCATCAATTTATCAATTCATCCCTTTTGGTTTAAGCGCCAAAAGGGATTTTATTTTTCCCGAATGAGCATTTCTAATGGTCGAGCAAGTCGCAGATCGGTCGTCTGGCTAGTTTAATCGATATGGCGAGGCTTGCTATCCAGCAGAGAACAAGCGTCATGCCAACACCAAATGCCAGGTGCCCCCATGGAATGGAGAGCGGAGGGGTCACCCCACCAAAGAAATACCCATAGCGCAAAATCTCAATACTGCCCCATGCCGCCAGCGTCCCAAATAACAAACTTAGCAACACCGATGCGCCCCCCATCAAAATACTCTCAATCCAGACCAATCGCACAACTCCCCATCGGGTCAGCCCGACAGAGCGCATGATCCCCCATGCATGCTGTCGCGTACGCACCGAGGCAACGATGGCATTCATCACGGCAAGCGAGGCAATCGCAAGGGCAATCAGAGGCAAATAACTCATGGCGTCAATGACGCTATCTGCTCGTCCGCCAATGCGACGCTTTAATTCCATGGACTGGGTCACCTTCACCATCGGCTTAATCTCGGCGGATTTTTGCCCACGACGCATGAGGGACTCCAACTGCGTTTGCAATTGTTGCGAGCTTATTTTTTTCTGTAGATTGCCCCAGAAAAACCTCACTTTATCGAGTTGAAAACTATTCCTCACTTGTTCCCCGTCCGCGATGAGCATGGCTGCGATGAAATGCTGGCGTCTGACGCGCATGCCACTCGTCTTGGTTAACCAATGCCAACCAGGCAAATTGACCACCCCAGCCACACGCCATTCATCAGGCTTACCAGACTGAGAGGGATTACATAATCGCAACACATCCCCAGGCTTTAGATTCGTTGCATTGGCAAAGGTATCAGGGATCAAGACTGCTCTCTCCGACTTGAGCATCTGCATCGCATCCTCTCGATTGCCCTTGATGAAACGGACATTAAAGCAGGCATCGGGTGAGTCCATCATTTGATGCAGAGGTATCCCAGCCACCACGACAGATTTTTGCTCGACTGTCTTAAAAGCAGGGCTTGCCAATTGAATGGGGTCAAGGTCAGGCTCTTCAACCCAGATGGGGAAAATCTTTTGATCATCCAACCCAACATCTCTAATGATCTCTCTCCCTTGATCAGGGGTGTAGTCAACGTGCAACATCGAGATGAGCGTGCTGGGCATCGAGCGATCTGGCATAAAGGGGACAAGCATCGAATAGCCCCAAATCTGCACGGCTATAAATAATCCAAGCCCTACCGTCAATGAAATCGCCGTGCCTGCACTTTGAGCCAAATGGCTCGTGAGTTGCATCTTGAGTAAAGCAGGATGCAAACGAAAACATCGAGCTAACACAGGAGTAAATAATCGCTCGGCAATCCAGACACAAACAGGTGCCAGGCACACAACGCCCAGCAAAAGCCCTGGATAGCCCAACCATGTAAAAAGCATCTTCCTCGTAGAGCCATCTAAGCCCGGCAATAACAAAACAGCTGGCTGGATGCACCAAGCGAATAAACCAATCATCAACATGGGACGGGCAAATGGCAGCTTAGACTTCCGCGCATCCTTTTTGCTCGATTCCTGGCTCCACTCTTGATTTTTCCCTGCCTCCATGGGGGCATAACGCGTCGCCTTCCAAGCAGGTAAAATGGCAGCAATCAAGCCACCACCCAGAGAGCATCCAAAGGCAATCCCAATCGTCATCCATGAGGGGCAAGATGCCATCAAATGAGAGCTCGCATGACTCTGACCCTCTTCCCCCCCAGCTTGCAACGCCGCCAAGAGCCCCCATCCTGCCAGCAAGCCCCCCACCATCGCAGGCAAACTCAATAAGAGACTCTCTCCAAAAACGAGTCCAGCAATCTGCCTCTTACTCACCCCCAAGGCACGCAACAAGGACAATCGGTGGACGCGCTCTTGTACCCCCATGCTCAAGGTTGTAAAAATGATAAAGATACAAGAGAAGAGCACCATCCCAACCGCAGATTGCGCACTATCCCTCATCTGACGCACCGAGCGATTATCAGCTAATCTCTGCTGTACAACCTCGGTATCGGCAAAACACGCGCCACGATCGCTCAATTGCCTCTCCCATCGCTGGATAAATCGCCTTTTATCGACGCCCTCTTTCAAGCAAATGGATAATAGATCGGGGGTAAATGGGGTACAATCCTGTCCCGATGCTTTGAGCGATTCAAAAAATGCGTATGGGACAAAGAGAGAGGCGAGAGCAGGCCCTCTCCCCTGTTGGAGAGCAGAGCTAATATCGGGATGCGCCTGAGATTGATTCACGATCCCGACGAGGGTGACCTGTACGACTTTTGCTCCCGAGCGAATCAATAAACGATCGCCTACCCCCACCTTAAAAAATTGAGCCGAGGCACTCCCCAAGACACCGATCGCATCATGAGACTGTGCCATATCAGGCCAAATGCCCGATTTTAATTGATAGGGGCAATCCCTCGCCTCACACCCCACGAGCAGAGGACTTTGAGAGGGTATCCCCATGCGATCACGGACAAAATCGTCAAAACTCTTACCTGTCCCTTTAGCCTTAGCATTACCCTTAGCATAACCCTGTTGATCTCGTTGATCGCCTTCTACTCCAATCGGCAGGCGCATTTGTTGTGACCCGTGTACGCACTCCACGGCAACATCCTGTGACAAGATTGCCTTTAAGTTTGTTAACCCAGTCGCAGGATTAGCCTCCGAGCT
>JAVXPO010000005.1:44671-50238 GCA_036644695.1 Akkermansia sp.
GTGACAAGATTGCCTTTAAGTTTGTTAACCCAGTCGCAGGATTAGCCTCCGAGCTCTTCTTTACATTGATAGGGCTCACGCACAAATCGTAAGTCCCCATATAAGCATCCGCATCCTCGTCAAACTCACGCACAAATCGTAAGTCCCCATATAAGCATCCGCACTCCACGGCAACATCCTGTGACAAGATTGCCTTTAAGTTTGTTAACCCAGTCGCAGGATTAGCCTCCGAGCTTTTCTTTACATTAATAGGGCTCACGCACAAATCGTAAGCCCCCATATAAGCATCCGCATCCTCGTCAAACTCACGGACGAGTGCATCATAACTGCCCATCATCCAAATAATGAGACAAATTGAGATCAGCATGGCAAAAATGCCAAGTCCCATCCGCCCAGGTTGATCCTTGAGCTCAGCCCAAATCAGACGCCAACAAAATTTCATACGCTCGCACTCTCAACGATGTCTTGATAAAAAACAGATAACTCGGCAGGGGAGGCAAATTGCTCAGTCCCGACATCTGTCGCAATGGCGCCATCACGCAGGATGATGACTCGATCTGCCCACATCGCCACAGATGGCTCATGAGTCACAATCATCATCGTGACTCTCGTCTCCTCGTGTAACTCACGAAAGATTTTACCAATTGAGCGCGTATTGGTTGAGTCTAAATTCCCCGTTGGCTCATCTGCCAGCACGAGTCCAGGGCGATGACACAAGGCACGAGCAATGGCGACTCGTTGCTGCTCGCCCCCGCTTAACTCTCGCGGTTTATGTTGCAATCGCCCACTCAAGCCCACTTTATCAAGCAAATACCGACATGCCTCACGCTCACGAGCAACATCGATACGACTGTGCCCCCCGCCCGATAAAAAGGGGAGAATCACATTCTCCTCCACAGTCAAACTGGGAATGAGGTTAAACATTTGGAAAATAAACCCGATGCGATTCCGACGAAATGCCGTCAGCTCGCAATCATTCAACCCCGTCAACGACACCCCATCAATCTCAACGTCTCCCTCATCTGACGAGAGCAATGCCCCCGTGATATTTAATAAAGTCGTCTTCCCCGAGCCACTCGCGCCCATCACCGAAATCAATTCACCGTGGGGGACAACTAAATTGACATCGCTAAGGACAGGCAATCGACAATCCCCCATCGGGAATGATTTGCACACATGCGTTAGACGGACAGAGTCACCACGATGGGAATGCTCTAAAAACTTGTTTTCAGACATACTTCAAAAGTTCTAGGTTCTCCAGCAAAACACTGCACGGCATGACGAGATGAGGCAACATACTGTTCATTGAAAATATTATAAAGGGCAAATCTCACCTTCGGCTCATGCATCCATGTCAACGATTTGAGGGGCACCTCAATGGCAAGGTCAAAGACATGTGAGGTCGGAATCGTGTAGTCATCGGCAATTTTATTCCCCCTCAAGGTCGCAAAATATTTTGCCTTAAATCGATACCCCAAGCCAATTGTCGTACCAGATAACATCCCCCCATCAATTTGATACTGTTGCCAAAGTGCAACCGTATGTGGCGCATAACGATCAAAGGAGAGGTGCTGATCGACATCACGATAATTCAAATAGGTATAGGAGAGATACGAGCTCCAGCTGTCCGAGATTTGCCCATTGACGGATAGCTCAACCCCCTTGGACTGGCTCTGCCCATTGGTGATATATCGACTCCTGTCCGAGGGCAATGCCTCAGGTGTATTCTTTTGGTCAATCATAAACCATGAGGCATTTAGCCACAACTTGTCGATGGGGTTCACTCTCGCCCCTGCCTCGTATTGAGTCGCATTCCAGCTAGAGGTCAGCTCTTTACCATCCTCGCCTAAATAACCAAAATTGGGGGCATCTGATCGAGACACGTTGCCAAATAGCACGAGCCTCTCCCACAAGGTACGAGAGACCCCCACACGAGGGCTAAAAGCAAAGCCACTATGCCCCTGATCACTAAAATGCTCATCCATCCGAGCCCCTGCCAAAAACCGCCAGTGATCAATCATCGCTAACTCTTGCACGGTCAATCCTGTGCGCTGCAAGGTTTGATCTGACTTTGATTTAAGATCGTACACCCTGACGCCAAGCGTTGGGCGAGTTGGATTCGCCAAGGGGAAGGTCTGTTTCGTCGTTGAGAATGATGAATTGCCCTCTTGGTCACGCCCCACATAGTCAAGCCCCGTCAATAACTCATGCTTCACCTTGCCCGTCTCAAATCGTGCCAAGCCTTGGACATAGCCATTCCAAGTCGTATTGATTGTATCACACCATGAATATTCGTAATTCCCCATGCCTGTTTTGATGACAGAATTGTAATAATCGAGAGCTGACACGCCCTTTTTAGGCGATCCTGCCGACAATGCCCATACATTATAGTCAATATCGCTCATACCAACACCGATCCCTGCACGAATCGTCCACACTTTTTTCAAATCCCATTCACCATGCAATTGTACCATCCCACTGCGATAAAGACTCCGCGAATCGGGTCCACCAATCCATGAATCATAGGGACCGACAAAATGCCCCCCCAAGACAGGTATCCCTTGGTAAGCAGGTGTATCTTGATATTGAAACATCGTCGTGAGCACAATTTTAGTCGTCTGGTCTGGTTGCCATAAAAAGGATGGAGATGCCATATATCG
This sequence comes from Akkermansia sp., assembly GCA_036644695.1. GTDB lineage: Bacteria > Verrucomicrobiota > Verrucomicrobiia > Verrucomicrobiales > Akkermansiaceae > Akkermansia. The sequence goes on from JAVXPO010000005.1 coordinate 47,332, forward strand.
CTCGCCTCCTTTTGCCCCCGTCAACCAAAACGGACGGTCATACTCGCCCGAGAGAATCGTCCTCATCGCATAAGGTGAGCTCTCGCTGTCTCGCTTGCCCACCATGCGGTTATCATCGACGACCATGCGATACTTTTGCCCCCCTTTGCAAAATCGTGCATAAGTCATCACATCGGTAAACTGATCCATCTCGGGCTGACGTAGCTCAAGCACCACGGAGCCCCCTGCACCATAAGGTCCCAAGGTACTGGATTGCCCCCCATTCAATGAGGCTATTGGCCCCTTCACCACCTCAATACGCTCAATCACGGCAGCATCCAGCATCGTCCCCATCCCCGTTGGCAAGGGCATCCCCTGGATGAGTACATCGCTCCCACTAAACCCACGGATTGCATATTGCCCTGCTGTACGAGAATACAAACTCGCCCCCCCCGTCGATACAGAGGAATCATACGTCATTGCCGCATCGAGAGAATCAACATTACGCGCCTCAATGAGATCGCGAGTCATCACATCCACACTCTGCGGAGACTCCTCCGCTACCAGTGACGCCCCCGTCGCCGCACTCACCTGCTCGGCACGAAATTGTTTGAGTTGCTCCCCCTTGACGACAAGCTCGGGCAATACTACTGACTCAGGCTCTGCATAGACTGAATCACTACTACTACAAGCAAAAATGACAGAACACCCAGCACCAATAATAATATTTTTTCTTATCGTAGACCACGAACAATTCATTGTCGCTACTGTACGAATAAATAAATCTTTTTCTATCTAAAAACGTCAATATTTCATCTCATGAACCATATCTCATTCGCTTTTTGTATTTTTTCATTCCAACCAACCCCAAAACTTGTCATACTGTGCCCACCAATATGAACAATACAAAGATTACCTGTTTGCCGACTAAATGGTTTTTTATGAGAATTATCTCAATGGGGCTTATTTTTATAGGCTTTGGGCTCTACTTTTTTTATGACGCCACCATTGGCTATCCTGCACAAAACAAGGATTGGTGCATCTACCAAACATTCGTTGAGGCGAGTAAGCAATTTAATACGACTAGCTTTACCCCCGATTCATGGGCAGCCCATATCAAAACCCAAACAGTCAATTTTACAGACCTCCCGATTCCAAAAGATACGGCGCGTTTACAGACACCATGGCCCGCAGAACTCGCCAATTATCAAGCCATGAATCAACAGGGATGGAATGCCATTTGGATCGACTATAGCGCAGCACATCACCTCCCCTATAAAGTCGCCGAGGTCCCCTTTCATTCTGGCAAAATTATTGAGCAAAAAATAGCGGGTCTTGTCTGTTTTTGTATCACGCTCTTGTGTCTAGGTCTGTTTATCCGCACAAAACAACGACGCATGAGCATCAGCGGAGATACCATTATCGCATCAGGCAAACAATTTAAGGTCAGTGACATCACCCTCATTGATATGAGGAAGTGGAAAAATAAAGGGCTCGCGCATGCAACAGTCACCATCAACAATCATCCCACCAAGATCCGTCTCGACGGACTCACCTATGGAGGCTTTGACAAAAATATCAAAGATACCAAGAATGCCTCTATAGCTAAAAATACCGCCGAGCACTTTATGTCCGCCCTCCTTGCCGTCTATTCTGGAGAAATTCTCGATTACGCAGATACCCCAGACCAGCAAAGTTAAAACGCCATACATCAAATCTGTCATCTATGCCCCTCAGTGACCTACCCCAAGCTTCTCTTACCAAGAAGAACCATGCTCTCCGTCTAGCATATTGGGTCTTAGGGTCTATCGCCTTTATCCAAATCATGGCAATCGGCATAGGTCTCACCCTCTCTCTCTCGGGCAGGCTCTCATTAGCCTCATCTGATGGACAACATAAAAATCAGACGACAGACCAAAATGCCAAGGCAAAGCAATCACCTAATCATCCAGGGGGAAACACGGCAGACGACACAAAACGCATCAACGCCATTCGTCCAAGAACCGTTGAGGAAATGCTCAAAGAGGCAGAGGCAAAAGATAAATCGATCCTGACCCCACAACCGCAAGACACGCCCCAATCTGCTGTCGCCCAACAAAAAAAGCCAACAGTCCCCAATCAGGATATCCCCGTTTCTAACAAGCTCGCCAAGCTCCTCAAAGAGGCTCGATATGCACAAATTGAGGGAGATATGAAGCTCTCCATCCTCAAATTAGAAGAGGCCTCTACTCAAGATCCCAATCACCCTGCCCTCCTCTATTATTTCGCCATCGCCTACGAGGCACTGAGGAATGCGGATAAATCTCGCGAATATTTCCTCAAAGTCGTCACCCTCCACGAGAAGGCAGGCAAATACTTCCCCCTGGCAGCAAAACACCTTGAGATGGGCTTTTCATCACCAGCTGACCGCCGTGGAGATATGTCTTTTGGCACCATCCTTGAGTATCATGATACTGACAGCGTAGATGGCGAACGAGTCGTGCTCACCATCCCCGTCTTGATGAAAGATGATCTCAATATCAGACCAGAGGATATTTACATCCCCATCCATTTCTTCGACATTGCCAATAAGAAAAAAATAGAGCCAACCCGAGCCGAAGAGCCCAAAGTCCGATGGATCAGCGAGCCTGTTGATTGGGCAAGTGGGGAAGAAATCCTGGAGGTCACCTATCACATGGCACCCCTCACCACAGAGGAGCTCACCGCCTATGGAGACCTCAAATATTATGGATATTCTGCCAAACTCTACTATAAGGGAGAACCAATGGATTGCCACGCCACCCCCAATGTGCTATTCCTCATTGAACAAATGAATCAAAATAGAGCATCTCAACAGCCCAATTTTGACTACGGAGACGGAGTCCTCCCCCCCTTAGATACGCAACCTGCATCTGGCAACATTGAGACACTCCCCGATTCAAGCTTAAT
>JAVXPO010000005.1:50338-54830 GCA_036644695.1 Akkermansia sp.
CCTTAAGCCCTCGTATCTCTGCCAGCATCGCCTCATTACACTATGTACTCCTTCCTAAATAAATTAAGTGCTTACTCGGATTTGGCTCTCATCAGGCAAATTGGAGAGAGCATCTATTTCCAAGCCATCCAAACGGGAACGAGTAGAGAGACCATCCTTGAAATCCTCGATCCTGATAACAACTCTAGCGATACGGTATCTCATTTTTTAGAGAAAGGTCGCATCAAGGCAACAATTGACTGCCCTCACGTCTGCTCCGTTTATGAGGCAAAAGAGGAAAATGGCATCTTATACATCAGCCATGAAAAACCATGTGGTGAGAATGCAGAACAACTCATACAACAAGGCAAAACACTTATTACGGGGGATTTCCTCTGCATTTTAGAGACCCTCGCCCAGACCTCGCTCTACTTTGAGCAACGAGGGATTGCAACAACCCCACTCTCCCTGGAGAATATCTTTATCTCCGGCTCCACGGTCTCACTCATCAACCCCGCAATCCCGGGAGAGCGAGCAATCAACACCTCTCGCCAAGATTTAATCACCCTGGGCAAAGCATTAAAAGCTCTCATCTCCATCGGTACACCTGGATCTACTCGCATGAATACGATCTGCTCGATGATGAGCCCAGAACATACCGACATCTCAATCACTTGGGAGCAAGTCAACGAGTTAATAGAAACGGTTCGCGAGCAAATGGGAACCAGTACGGGGCATAGTACCAAAATACTCACTGTAGACTCCTCCATCAGGAAGCGTCGCCAAAAACGCCTCTTGATGATCTGGCTCAGTATTGGAATCATCCTCATAGGTACTATCATCAGTATCCTCTCTTTCGATAAAAACACAGCCCCCCCCATAACGAGGTATCTTGCCCCATGCTTCCACCAACGAGATCACACCCTCATTCAAGTCACCATTGACACCCCAGATATCACGACTAATCATGAAAAGGGCTCGCATCAACTCTTCTGCGATGCTCACGAGGTCACCATCCAGGCCTACGCCCGATTCTTAAGCTCACTCAATAACATGCCTGACTCCGGGCAAGGGAAATTTAATCACCCTGACCAACCAAAGACGAAACAAAACCATACTCCAGAAGATTGGGACAACATGCTAAAAGCTGCCAGCAACAACCAAACTTGGCAAGAGCGCCCCATCTCCATGAGACACCCCATCGTCAATATCGACTATTGGGATGCCTATGCCTATGCCAATTGGAAGGGACACCGTCTGCCCACTCGAAAAGAATGGATGGCAATCGCCGAAAATCTAAAAACAAATGGCAACGCTGACCCAGCAAAAAGTGTCGATCATTACGACAACGATGTCGCCTCTAATGGACTTTGCGGCTTCTCCTCTGGCGTCGAAGAATGGACATCATCCAAGGAGCGCGATAGCCTCCACCCAACCGAGCCAGCTCAACAAATCTCCTGCGGAGGCACCTCAATACAACCAGGTCGTACTCAAATTCATTATAACACCTCACCCGAAGATAAAAAGCCAACACTTGGCTTTAGAACAGTTCGCGATTAACACCACATCACTTTGATTATCATTGATTATCATGAAACGATTACTCATCCCCATCATCCTGCTCCTCAGCATGGCTCTCCCTGCCATGAGCCAACTCATGGTCTCTATGGAACCGACAAAAAAACAATTTGTCAACGGAGAGCCCATGACCATGCGCCTAACCATCAGTAACAACACGGGTAAATCCATTAAATTATCCGGGACTGATACCATCCCATGGCTCGACATCCACGTCGAACGCAACGAGGGGAGCGAGGCACTCCCTCAAACCCGATTCGCCAACTTCCCCAACGTCCAAATCCCACCTGGCAAAAGTGTCTCTCGTCGCATCGACCTCCGTTATTTTTATGACTTCTCGCGCGACGGCTATTACAAAGCAATTGCCGTGGTGCGCCCCCCCAACATGCGCAACGTCTATGCCTCGACGCGAGCCCTCTTCTCCGTCGTCTCAGGCATGCCCATCTGGTCAGAAACAATCGCAACAAGGAACAATATGCGCTGTAAATACAGCGTCTGCGGACTCTTAGAGCAAAAAAAACAACGCATGTTTGTCCAAGTCAAAGACGGCACCTCTGGTGCCTCCATCAACACAGTTGGCGTCGGAGAATGGCTCTCCTTCATCAAGCCTCTCTGCCGTGTTGACAGCCAAACAAACCTCCACGTCCTCTTCTTAACAACGCCAAATATCTATTGTCAGGCAATCGTCAATCCCAAAGGAGAACGAGTCTCGCTCAACTACTTTAAACGAGTACCAGGACCACAACCCGTCCTCGTCTACAACCCAAACGGTACCATCACCGTAGCTGGCGCCATCCCCTTCGACCCCTTTGTCAAACCCAAAAATACACTCAAAGACGCTAGCCAAATCCCCCAATAAATCACCATCCCCTTTTTCTCAAATTACCCTACAATGAGCCCGCCTCTTGGGGTCAGGTGGGAACCTGATGCAACACTCCGCTTTGCTCCGTTAACGCAACACGTTCTCCCCCAGCCCCCAGCCCACCACAGAATATCAGGGCATCAGCCCCAGCTCTCTCAATTGCGCCATCGGGCGGTCAGGCCAATTTTTATTGGCGATAGGACTCGCAGGGCTCGGGTGCAAGAGCGTCCCGATCGTCATTTGTCGCTCGGGAATGAGACTGGCAGCCTCCTTTAACTTGGTCGTAGCATAGGCGCCCACACCTACTAAAAGCTCTGGCTCTAAGAGACGAATCAAACGCACAAGATGCCTCATACACACCTCGTCCACCTCTGCACGACTTGCCGCTGATAACTTATCAGGAGTAATATTTGACCCCGTCTCACTCATCCAAATCAAAGGACAATAATTCGCAACAAATGAGGATTTGAAAAATTCCTCAGCCGTCCCATACACTTCGCGAAAAAGCCCCCACAAACGCCGACCGCTCACCTCGGATTTTTTACATCCAAACCCATCAATCGGGCGTTTTGGGTGCATTTTAGCAGGACTTGATACCATTCCAAACACATGCAACCAATTTGTCACGGCATCAATCTCACCAAAAGGTACCCCCGTCTGCGCCATACCAAAAGGACCAGGATTCATCCCTAAAAAGATCACTTTTTTCGTATTCTTGGCATACTTCTCCAAATATTCAACATGGGGTAACCAGGCATAATCCAGTGGATTATAGACATAAGCAACGGGAGACCCAAACTGCAAGGGCATCACATCATCTCTCAATTCACGAGCTGCATCGATCACAGCTTGGGCTAAGTTTTGCATGCAAGACATCATGCCTTATATGTCATCAATCATGCCAGTAAAAAACTCAACGCTTGCTTTCAATAGACATTCGTATAGTGTTAGCGGTGGTTAAACAAGATCACAAAACATGAGTGGAATCGCAATAATGACATCGGGAGGAGACGCAGCAGGTATGAACCCAGCTGTCAAGGCAGCCGTTGACCATGCTATGCATCTCGGGATGAAGCCTTATGTCATCTACGACGGTCTCGAAGGTCTGATTGATAATAAAATCCAAGAGGCAACCATAGGACTTACCAGAGACATGGTTTATCGTGGGGGTACAATTCTCCGCTCCTCTCGCTCCAAGAGATTCCTTGAGTACAGCTATCGTAAACAAGCTTACGAGCACCTCAAGGCAAAAGACATCGACAAACTCATCATCATGGGGGGCGACGGATCCTTCCGCGCACTCAATGACTTTTTCAATGACTTTGAGGTTCCCTTCGCAGGCATCCCTGCCACCATTGATAACGACATCGCTGGCACCGACTATTGCCTCGGGGTTGACACCGCTCAAAACGTCATCCTCAACTGCATCGACTCAATCCGAGACACTGCCCAATCTCATCACCGTGCCTTCGTCATTGAGACCATGGGACGCGATTGTGGCTACCTCGCCATGACAACAGCCCTCTGTAGCGGTGCTGACATCTGCATCGTGCCCGAGATCCCCTATGATCTCGACTCAATCTACACAAGACTCATCCCTCAAATTGAGGATGACCTGGGCTACATCATCGCCGTCGTCGCAGAAGGCACCCGAGTCGCACAATACCTCACCAGATGGCTCAACGAACGCACGGGAATGGACACTCGACTCACCGTCCTGGGTCACGTCCAGCGCGGTGGCTCCCCCACAGCCAGAGACCGCCTCATGGGCACACGCTTTGCCACCAGAGCCGTTGAGGCTCTCCATAGCGGCAACCTCAACCAAATCATGGTCTATCGCGACGGTTGCTATGCCACAGCATCCCTCAACGCCGTCGCCGGACAAAAATATAACGTCAACCCCGAAATTATCGACCTCAGCAGAGAACTGAGTTGCTAATAAAGAGGAGCTCAATCACCTTAAAAAACGCCGATCTACAATAAGATCGGCGTTTTTTTGTGCTAAAAATCCCCACCCCACATCAAATGGGTCTGGAGGAGAACGTGTTGCGTTAGCCGAAGGCGATGCATCAG
>JAVXPO010000006.1:0-48801 GCA_036644695.1 Akkermansia sp.
TTTTCATCGCCCCATTATTTCTCCAACAAACTACACCGTCCCCTATCAAATATGGATCTGGTGGAGAACGTGTTGCGTTAGCCGTAGGCGGTGCATCAGGTTCCCGCCTGAACCGTTTTCATCGCCCCATTATTTCTCCAACAAACTCACAGCCCCCTTTTTTCTCAATTTACCCAGCAATGAGCCCGCCTCTTGGGCTTAGGTGAGAAGCTGATGCAACACTTCGCTTTGCTTCGTTAACGCAACACGTTCTCCCCAAGACCCCAGCCCTCCGCAAAGATAAACAACGCCTAGTGGCTAACGTTTATCCGTTTAGTTTAGACAATGACCTCGCTCGATAAGAGGGCTGGATACCTCCGCTTATTTTGTTTTGATGATGTCCAGCTCTGCTACAGTTGCGTAGTCTTTGCCTGATATTTCGCTTAAGGCTTTGAATCGTAGATAGCGAGCTTCTACAGGCTTGGCAAAGATGACTTTTTGCAAATCATGACTGTTGGGGAAGTTGCCTTCTGCGACCGTCGTCCATGTTTTGCCATTTTTGCTGATGCCGATGGAGTATTTTGCTACCATGCCGTTGTTTCCACCATTTTGACGAGGGAGGTAGGTCATACCTGAGAATGACTGCATTTTGCCAAGGTCAATATCCAGCGTGTGTGGATGTTTGGTGACAGTTTTGTTGTATTCAGAGTGCCAGATGGTGCCTGGATCGTTATCGAGGGCTTTTTCTGCATCCCCATCGCCTAGCTCTTGGCTTGATACGTTTTTGACCGTATAAGTATCCGTGCGGGTGATCATTGTTTTGTCGAGATTTGCCTCTGGCACGCGAATGGTGTCAAATGCTGAATCTTTGGTAACTGGACGGATGGAGAAGGACATCATGTAAGGTTTGTTGGTCTTGATGATGTCGCGTTCGATTGGGCCAGGTCCACATGAGGCGCCACCGAGTCCGCGCGTTGCCGAGGCAAGGACGAGGACTGTTTTGTCAGTTGTCTTGGGGAGTTGGATGGGGTGATTGGCGAGGATGAGCTCACTTGTCGTGTAGGCGAGGGCTGAGAAGGCAAAGGGCTGTTGAGTTGTTGCGAATAAGAGCCCGTCACCTGCGTCGTCCGTCAGTGCGACCCAACGAGTATTTTCGTGATTACCGCAATCCTCTGGACGCCCGTAATTGACGAAAGAGTCGTTGACGGTCGTTTTATAAATGCCGAGGAGTGAGGCGGTTTTGCGGTCGGGATAGTTTTCGTATGGACCATTGCCAAAGTAGGTGATATTTGCCAAATCCCCTGGCAATTGGAGCTCATACCCGATGCGGAGCAGGTCGGTGACCGTGCCACGAGGTAGCAAGACTGATTGGCAAACGATGGTGCCGTCTGCATAGATCGTCCATTCATAGTTGCCGATGAAGTGCGGGCTTTGGTCGCTGATTATGTCCTTGCTTGCCTCAATCGTAGTGGTGTTAGCACCGTAGTTTTTGATGACTTCGGCTTGGGCACCCATGATTTTGATGGATTGTTTAATCGTGACTACCGACTCTTTTGCCGTGATTTGAGAGCTCAAGACCTCATGCTTCATGTTGCGGAAGCCAAATGAGGCGAGCTTTTCCATGACGCCAGGTTCATTACTTGAGGCGCAACGGAGGGCGTTGACGATCATTGGGGTTTTCAAGAGGTTTTTGCCCTTGAGCGAGTATTGGTCGAGGCTCCCTGTTTTGGGATCAAAGTGGATGGAGAAGTCATCGCCTGTGATCGTGGTCTGATCTGCGCTTAAGGTGAGCTTGCCCGTAGGTGCTTTGTAGACAGGCTTGTCCTCCTTGAGCTTTTTGGTCAGGAGATCAGTCAGATTGACTTGTTCGTAAGCTTGGATATAGCCTTTTTTAGCCCATGGCTTGTCTGCTTTGAGCGTGAAATCAATGCGAAGGGTGTATTCTTTACCTTTTTGTGGGGCGAGAGACTCAGGGATAAAGCCGGAGAGAGGCACCTCTTTTGTCTGACGAGGGGCAAGGGTGCCAATGTCTAAGGTACCTGCCTTGATTTCTTTACCATCCTCTGCTAAAGACCATTTGATGTCGTAGTCGTCTAGGCTGATGAAAAAGTTTTTGTTGAAAATAACCAGATTATCTTCTTTGGGACTCAATTTGACCGAAATGTTTTGATAGACTTTTTTGACTTCAAAATAGCCAGGTTCCGGGGTGAGATCCGAGAGTATGACCCCGTTAAAGACGAATTGTCCGCTGTTGGGGTGGTCGCCGAAGTCACCACCGTAGCAAAGCATTTTTTCGCCATTGGGCATCGTTTTGTACATGCCTTGATCGACCCAGTCCCAGATGGCACCCCCGAGGATGTAATCAGAGGATTCGATGGCATCCCAATAATCGACGAGATTGCCCATGGCATTCATCATATTGTGGGCATATTCAGAGATGTAGAAGGGGAGCTTGCCGTCTTTCCCATTTTTTGCCATTTCTTGAGTCCAAGTGATGGATGGGTATTGATTTGAGCCTACGTCAGCGATTGCGTTATTGCGTTCGTAGTGAGTTGGTCGCGACATATCGCGAGATTTGACCATCTTCTCCGCAGCTTGGAAGTTGCGCCCTGGTCCTGCCTCATTGCCAAGAGACCACATGACGATGCAGGGATTATTTTTATTGCGTTCCACCATGTTCATGATGCGATCAATGTGGGCTGGCATCCATTCGACGGGGTGAGAGAGAGAGACATCATCATAATAATAGCCGTGAGACTCGATATTTGCCTCATCTTGGACGTAGATACCGTTTTTATTGCAGAGGTAATAAAAGTAGGGGGTCGCAGGGTAGTGAGAGTTGCGCACATGGTTGATATTGCCTCTTTTCATGATGGCAACCTCTTTTTCGGCTTGTTCACGGGTGACTGTGTGACCGAGTGAGGGATTTGTCTCATGGCGATTGACGCCTTTGAGCTTCACTGGTTGACCATTGATGAGGAAGACATTGTCCTTGATGACGACATTGCGGAATCCCACTTGAGATGAGACCATCTCGACCTCTTTGCCTGCCTTATCTTTTAGCGTGAGGACGAGTGTGTAGAGATTAGGGGTCTCTGCTGACCAGAGCTTGGGTGAGGCATAGATGCCCATGAGCGAGGTCTTAAAGTTTTTCATCCCTGAGAGGCGCAAGGTCTTTTCCATGGCTCCGAGATAGAGGACGCTATCCTTGGCTTGTTGGACGGGGTCGACGAGCTGATTATCCTCATTATAGAGTGCCATCGAGACCGAGTAGCCATCGAGAGGGGTTCGTGACGAAAAGAGATTTTGCACATCAACATCGACGAGCATGCGCCAATCGCCTTTGACATCCCCAGGTTCGGTATGATTGATGGGGAGACGTTGGCTATCCATGCAGTTGACGGGGTTTACATTGACAAAAAAGTCGCGAATGTGAACTTTAGGAAGGGAAAAAATAGCCACCGTGCGGAAAATACCCGAGAGGCGGAACATGTCTTGGCATTCCAAATAGGCTCCATCAGAGTGACGATAAACCTCAGCGGCAATGACGTTTTTCCCCTTTTGCAGATAAGGGCTAATGTCAAACAGGGCTGGGTTGCGAGAATCCTTTGAGAATCCAACATACTTCCCGTTAATCCATAGATAAAAGAACGAATCTACCCCATCAAACTGGACGTAGACCTCGCGCCCCTCCCAATCACTCGGTACCTCAAAGTCGCGACGATAGGAGCCGACGGGATTGCGATGTAAATACGAGGTAAATGCCTTATTTTTTGGCTCATCCATGACGCTGGGCCAATTGCGCTCAAAGGGATATGCCTGATTGCTATAAAGGGGGACGCCATAGCCCTGCTGTTGCCATGATGAGGGGACGCGGATGTTTGCCCATTTACTCGCGTCAAAATCAAGTTTATAAAAATCCTTGGGTCGGCTATCAGGGTCTTTTGCCCAATTAAATTTCCAGTCGCCATCCAGAGAACGCCACCATGCACTATTCTCTGGTAAAATCTTGAGGGCTGAGTCCAGATCGGAGAAGCTCATAAAGCTGGCGCGAGGGGCTTCTTTATTCAATTGCAGGTTCTGCTCCTGTTGCCATTCTAGCCCTGTTGGCGCAGCTTCTTCAGGGGCTTGAGGCAGTGCCATTAGTGTCGTGGGTATGGCGAGGAATGCCGCAATCGAGGCAATATAAAGGGTCGGTCGAATCATTGTCTGATGGTGGGAAAAGTTCAAAAAGTACGTGCGAATAGTAATTATTCTATCGGAAAATCTCCAAATGGGAAGAAAGTAATGAGTCAAGGGAAAGAATCTTGCCATTTCATACAAAAAAAAGGCTGAGATCAAGAAATCTCAGCCTTTTAATAAATTGTATTTGATTCGCTTATGCCACGCGACGACGGCGAGCACAAAGCCCCATCATACCGATTAAAGAAAGGACTACCGTCGTAGGCTCAGGGACAGCTTTTGTCTTTTCAAAGGATTTGAACGTAATTGTATCTGCATCGTTGCTTTCAATATTAACTTCAGGGTTTGTATCAACTTTCCATTTTTCATAGGTATGAGTTTCATAGCTTTTCCAGCCTTCACCTACTTCAATAAAAACCTTTCCATCGCCTTGATTTTCTAAAGAAAGTGTAATGTCTCCGTTGCCGTAACGATACTCCTTACCATAAACTCCTCCGAATGAAACCTTCCACATGAGTGCATTATCATTTTTATTTCTAAATGTAACAATATCAATAGTTGTTTTAATTGCTCCTTGGCTTTTTCCAAGAGTAAATTTGATGGTTGAACTATCTGCTTCCCCATGTGTTGTGTTTAACGAAAAATTTATTTTAACAACATCTCCTTTAACAAAAGAAAAATCACCTTTATCCTTCTGATTCCATGCGAAAGAAGCATCCTTGGAGGTATCCGTCTTGGTGATAAGACATCCGTCAGATTCTATTGTTGCGTTGTTCAAAATCCAATCATTCTTGATGAATCCTTCTGCAAAGAGGGTAGGAGCCAAAAGTAGAGAGCAAGCTAGGGATAGGATAGGACGTGTGATATTCATGATCAAAAATATCTTTCTTATTGAAAGTCAAAATATTAAAAGACGCCCTGCGTTTAGACAATTTCTAAGTTTTTGTCAAGAGGAATTGGACAAGCCTATCCGATCCCACAATCAAGGAACTCCCCTCATCTGATTGACTCAACAAAGCAATCAGAACGTCTAATAATACTATATGCTACTTATATTAAGGGAGTTGCTTATTTTTACAGTGGAGCATTTCACTCAATTTCACCTGCTTGACGGAGGTCTTCGTTGATGGCATCCATGACGTCTTGAGCTGGGTGGAAGTTGGCGGCGTGATATGAGCTTCTGACGAGGGGACCTGAGGCGACGTGAGTAAAGCCTTTGTCTCTGGCAACTTGCTCAAATCGTGCAAATTCGTCTGGATGGACGTAGCGAACGACGGGCAAATGGTTACGCGTGGGGCGTAGGTATTGACCGAGGGTTAAGACGCTGACGCCATAGGCGAGTAGATCATCCATGGCCTTGAAGAGCTCTTCATCTGTTTCTCCAAGTCCGAGCATGAGTCCGCTCTTGGTGGCTACTTTGCCATTGACGAGTTCTTTTGCCTTTTGGAGAACCTCAAGAGAGCGTTTATATTTTGCACGAAATCTGACGAGAGGGGAGAGGCGTTCGACGGTCTCAAGATTGTGCCCAAAGACGTGGGGACGAGCCTCCATGAGGGTGCGTAGCGAGGTTTCGTCGCCGTTGAGATCAGAGGCGAGTACCTCAATGACGGTTGCGGGGCTGGCGCGACGGATAGCACGAATGACTTGGGCAAAGTGGGTAGCACCGCCATCAGGGAGGTCATCGCGCGTGACAGTCGTGATGACGGCATGCGTGAGCTTCATATGAGCCACGGCATCAGCGATGTGTTGTGGTTCTTCGGGGTCGAGAGGCAGTGGTTTTGCCGTCTTGACGGCACAAAAGCCACAGGCGCGCGTACAGCGGTCACCCTCAATCATGAAGGTCGCCGTTCCTTGGGTCCAGCATTCGTATTTATTGGGGCAGTGAGCTTCTTCGCAGACGGTGAAGAGGTGCTTGCCCTCGACGAGCTTTTTAACATCCCAAAATTCCCGTTTATTGGGGAGAGTTACTTTGAGCCACGCGGGCTTGCGTTCGACTCCAGATTCTTCGGGTTCATTCTCGTGATTTGATGGACATCCCATGGGGTGAGCATGCCTTGAAGGAGCTTCTTTGGCAATGGCAAATTAATTTTACCTCTTATCTTTGTTGTCGGATAATCTCGGTGCCAATGCCTTCGCTGGTGAAGATTTCGAGGAGGAGGGTATGGGGGAGTCTGCCATCGATAAAGTGGACTTTCCTGACGCCAGCATTGAGAGCATCAACGGCGGAGTGGATTTTGGGAATCATGCCACCCTTGACGGTGCCGTCGGCAATGAGGTCGAGGGCTTCGCTACGCGTTAGAGAATGAAAGAGGGTGCTGGGATCGTTGGGATCTTTCATGACTCCAGGCACGTCGGAGATGTAGATGAGTTTGACGGGCTTGAGCTCTTTGGCAAGTGCGGCAGCAGCTAAATCTGCATTGACATTGAGTGGTTGATGAGTACCAAGCTCTTTGGCAAGTGGTGAGATAACAGGGGTAATCTCAAGAGAGAGTGCCTCGGTGATTCGGGTCAACAGGCAACCGATGACATCTCCAACCTCGCCGATGTCGATGGGGTTGCCTTTATCATCTTTTTCATGAATGCGCTCGCCGACAAAAATTTCTGTTCCCGGGATGCCGACGCCTTTACCGCCAAAGTCGCGTAACATTTGAACGAGTCCAGGGTTGATGACACCCGAGAGGGTGCGCTCGACGATAGAGATGGCATCCGTGGAGGTGACGCGCAGTCCATTGACAAATTTGGCATCGAGACCAGATTCTGCCATGGCTTGAGAGATGGCTTTACCCCCACCGTGGACGACGACAGGGTTGATGCCTAGAGCCTCAAGCAGAACGATGTCTTTCATCAATTTTTTGACCAGTTTTGGGTCGTCCATCGCGCTACCACCAAATTTGATGAGGAAAATTTTATCTCTATAGGATTGGAGGAAGGGGAGAGCGTTGACGATGACGGATGCTTTGTCGATTAGGTCGGTGAGGTCGGTGGAGTCGTTTTTCATGCCAAAGATGGATGTAATTAGAGGGATGAATGAAAGAGGGAGATTTAGATAAGTCTCTTACTACGGAAGTAAACGAGGGGGAGGACGATGGATACCGCCATAAAGAATAAGGCAGCGAAATAGCCGTATTCCGAGTTGAGCTCGGGCATGTTGCGGAAGTTCATGCCATAGACGCTCGCAATGAGTGTCGGGGGCATGAAGATGACGGCGGCAACGGTGAAAATTTTGACAATTTCGTTTTGCTCGATATTGATGAGCCCCAGCACAGCATCAAGCATAAAGTTGACATTGCCCGATAGGAAAGAGGCGTATTCCGATAGAGAGGAGACATCTCGACTCAGGGGGCGCAATTTGACGTAGAGGTTGGCGCTACTGTCATCATAAGCACCTTCGTTGCTGGCGTAGGTCAAGAGACGTAAGAGGTTGACGAGGCAGTCGCGTTGACGAGTCAAGAGGTCACCAATGCGCCCGAGGTCTTGTAAGACGAGTCTCAAGCCGTTGGTCTCTGGTGATTTCTTTTTAGGGCGGAGTAATTCGCTACTTTCTTTTGCAAAAATTGTTTTGGAGAGTCGGTCGAGGTCTGATCCAAATCGCTCTAAAACGTCAGCTTGACGATCGACGATTGTCTCAAGCAGTCCGATAAAGACTTGGTCGCGCGTGATCTCTGTTTTGCGGAGCAATTGGTGAGAGAAGATGCGAAAGGAATAGGAGTCTGAATGCCGAATGGTGACGATGCGAGGACCGCAGAGGATGAACGAGATTTCCGATAAGATGGGCGTCTCTGTGTTGACTCGGCTGAGAACTGTCGTCGTCATGAAGCGTGCGCCATCCTCGGTGTAGAGGCGACTGGTTGCTTCAATTTCCCTCATTTCGTCGTAGGTGGGCATCTCGACACTGACGAGGCTCTCCGCAAAGCGAATCTCATCAGGTGTGGGGGTTAACAGATCAATCCAAAAGACAGATTGAGCATCGACATCGGTATCTGCGCCAACATGAGTGGTGCGATCAATCCCGTTTGAGGTTTGGCGGTAGAGTCGAATCATGCGAGCAGAGGGGGCTCGAGGTTGGGGTCGGTGGTCGAATCTCGGATAGACTCAATCTTGCTAAACAAAGGATGCCCTTTTTCTGCTTGGATGGGAAGGAAAATCGGCACAAAAAACCCGATTCTCACGAATGGAGAATCGGGTTAGAAGGGAAGTGAAGTGATCTCCTGAGGCTTAGGCTTCAGCAGGGACTTCTTCTTGAGCTTTTTCTCCAGTGATGGTGACGATGACCTTGAGGGTTGCGGTCACTTCAGGGTGAAGCTTGACGATGACGTCGTGAGCACCAGAGGACTTGATTGGCTTGTCGAGGTCGATCATACGACGATCAAGTTCAATACCCTTGGCGGTCAATGCGTCATGGAGTGATTGATTGGTGACTGCGCCAAATGCCTTACCACCTTGTCCAGATTCCAAAGTAAGCTCAATCTTGGTAGCATTGATCTTGTTCGCAAGTTCCTCAGCAGATACTTTTTCAGCAGCTTCGCGTTCGGCGCGTGTTGCTTTGAGCTTGTTGATGAATCTTGTGTTGGAGCTGGTCGCTTCAAAAGCGAGCCCTTGAGGGATGAGGTAGTTGCGGCCATAGCCAGCCTTAACGGTCACGAGATCGGCTTCGGAGCCTACCCCTTCAATCTTTTTCGCTAAAATTACTTGCATTGTTGCCATGGCTTTATCAGAAAACGTTATTTGTGAGTGGCTGAATTAGCCTAAAACGGAAACATTGTCAAGTCGAGACTGATAAAATAATGATAAAATTTTATAAAAGAGCGTCATGATGGGTGTGCTTTATATATTGGACTTGCTTCGTCGAGCCATAGTGGTTAGGGAAGTGACCCGGACTTGATGCGAGGATGTTATTCTTGTTTGCGCAGATGCGTCGTTAAAGCCGGGTAAACACGAGATTACCGATTTATGGCTATTCAAAGAGCATTGATTTCCGTATCCGACAAGACTGGCCTTGAAGCCTTCGCTAAAGGCTTGCATGAGTTGGGAGTTGAGATTATTTCTACAGGCGGCACCGCCGCGTTCCTTCAAAAACTGGGGATTCCCGTTATTGAGATTTCCGATTACACGGGGGCACCAGAATTATTTGAGGGGCGACTCAAAACCTTGCATCCGATGGTACATGGTGGTTTGTTGCATCGTCGCGACAATGCTGAGCACGTCCGCCAAGCAAAAGAGAATGGGATTAAGCCCATTGATCTTGTGTGCGTGAATCTTTATCCTTTTGAAGAAACGATCTCCAAGTCTGGTGTGACCTTGGAAGAAGCAATTGAAAAAATCGACATTGGCGGACCGTCAATGTTGCGCTCTGCTTCTAAAAACTATGCCTCGGTGACCGTTGTCTCTGACCCTGCCGACTATGCTAATGTCTTGGATGAGATGCAGTCTCACATGGGAGATACGACCCTCAAGACTCGTGAGAGCCTTGCTGTTAAGGTGTTTATGCGCACATCAAGATATGATAATGCGATCAGCAACTACCTTGGTCATACGAGCAAGGAATGCACGGGGGGCAGTTATTCGATTTGTCTCCCCTTGTGTCAAGAGCTTCGTTACGGCGAGAACCCTCACCAGAAGGCAAGCCTGTACGGCAACTTTGGCGATATTTTCACCCAATTACAGGGGAAAGAGTTATCTTATACCAACATTCTCGATGTCGAGGCAGCCGCCGATTTGGTATCTCAATTTCGTCGTCCGACCGTTGGCATCCTCAAGCACACCAACCCATGTGGTGTTGGTCAAGATGATGAGGATCTGCGCGCCGCATGGCAAAAAGCGTATGAGACCGATACTCAAGCTCCCTTTGGCGGTGTGATTGTCATTAACCGCACGATGACCGAGAGTCTAGCTCGTGTGATTAGTGCCATCTTTACCGAAATCATCATTGCTCCTGATTACGAAGCTGAAGCACGCTCCATCCTTCAGAAAAAGAAGAATTGCCGCATCATTCGTATGAATTTGGAAGCTTGGGCAGCCTCTCGCCAAGAGCCAATCATTCGTTCTGCCCCTGGTGGCTTCATGGTCATGACGCGCGATAATGATGTCTTGGGACTTGATAATCTCGAATCCAAAGTTGTTACCAAACGTCCCCCGACAGAGGATGAGCTCACCGCTATGCGCTTTAACTGGCGCGTGGTCAAACAAGTCCACTCTAATGCCATCGTTTTAGGTGGTAAAGATCGCACCCTCGGTGTCGGCGCTGGTCAGATGAGTCGTGTAGACTCTGTCCGTCTTGCCGTCTGGAAGGCGCAACAGGCTGGGCTTGACCTCAAGGGTAGTGTCGTTGCCTCTGATGCGATGTTCCCCTTTGCTGATGGTCTCCAAGCGGCTATTGACGCAGGCGCTACTGCTTGCATCCAGCCTGGTGGCTCGCTGCGTGATGAAGAGGTGATTGCAGCGGCTGATGCTGCTGGCATTGCCATGGTCTTCACGGGGCATCGTCACTTCCTCCACTAATATTTAATCCCCCCTTTTTTATGCTTTTAGGTGTTAATATTGATCATATTGCGACCTTGCGTCAGGCTCGTTATGCAACGATGCTCGACTCTTTTAATGCAGAGCCGAGTGTGTTAGATGCCGCCTTTGCAGCACAACGAGGGGGGGCTGACTCTATTACTCTGCATGTGCGTGGCGATCGTCGCCACATGCAGGATAAAGATGCTCTACTCATCAGGCAAGAAGTCGAGCTACCCCTCAATCTCGAAATGGGCAATACGCCCGAGATGCTCGCCTTTGCCCTCAAGCTTAAGCCCGATTACGTCTGTCTCGTCCCTGAGCTACGTGAGGAGATCACGACTGAGGGAGGACTCGATGTCGTTGCTCATTACGACGAGCTTGTCCCAACGGTCAAGGCATTGAACGATGCTGGCATCCAGGTGAGCATGTTCATTGACCCGGATATTTGTCAAGTGGAGGCATCTGCTCGCATTGGCGCGCCGATGGTAGAGTTGCATACGGGGTGTTTTGCCAATCATCTTGGTGCTCAACGCATCGCAGAGCAGGATCGCTTGCAGACTGCCTCTGAATGTGGACGTACCTGTCGAATCAAGGTGAATGCTGGACACGGGATCAATTATGATAATTTGAAGGATTTAGCTCTGATCCAAGGGCTTCATGAGCTCAATATTGGACATACAATCGTCGCCCGTGCGCTATTTGTCGGGATGGAGCAAGCAGTACGTGAAATGAAAGCGACAATTGCCTCGCTCGTCTTTCGTAGCTAACCGTCTAGCTTGACATCATGAGCTATATTATTGGGTTGGGGATTGATTTGGTTGATCTTGACCGCATCGCTCGAATTTGTGCAAAGGGATCACAATTTGCCGAGCGTATCTGCACCCCTCAAGAATGGCTGTATTGTGCAAGTCTTGCCGATCCTGTCCCCTCGTTAGCAGCACGGCTTGCTGCCAAAGAAGCCGTCTCAAAAGCTTTAGGTACGGGCTTAGGAGCTCAATGTGGCATCCGTGAGATAGAGGTAATTCTCTCCAATTTGGGAGCTCCCTCGCTCGTGTTACATGGCAAAGCTGCCGAAACTGCCAAAAAACTCGGCATCACCTCGTGGTCTCTAAGTTTGACTCATTCGCGTGTGACCGCAGCGGCAGTCGTCATCGCCTCTGGCGAGAACGACTAATTTTCGCATAAAGAAGTAGAGTGTTCCCTTATGGCGGGATGGGGTCTGGGGAGTATCCTCGTTACAATTTTTTGAAGGCTCGTTGTGCCGCCTGGCAGGTGATCTCTATGTCTTCTTGTGTGTGGGCAAGCGAGATGAATCCTGTTTCGTAGGGAGAGGGGGCAAAGTAAACGCCCTCCTCCAACATGTTCCAGAAAAATCGTTTAAATAGTCCTCGGTCTGCCTTCATCGCAGTAGTGAGGTTAAAAACGGGCTCTTCTGTAAAAAATAGACAAAACATGGAGCCTGCACGATGAAAGGTAAAATCCCGCCCTGCATCTTTCATGGCACGGCGCATCCCTTGCTCAAAGAGCGCTCCTATTTGCTCAAGCTTGGCGTATCCATCCCGGCTTTTGAGCTCGGCAAGTTGGGTAAGTCCTGCCGCCATGGCAACGGGATTCCCTGAGAGGGTGCCAGCTTGATAAACAGATCCCAGAGGAGAGAGGCAATCCATGATACAAGATTTACCGCCAAAGGCACCGACAGGGAGCCCCCCTCCAATCACCTTCCCCATACAGGTCAGGTCAGGAGTGATACCGAAAAGCTCTTGCACTCCGCCAGCAGCGACACGAAAGCCAGTCATCACCTCATCAAAAATGAGAACAATGCCATATTGCAGGGTGATTTCTCGTAAATATTCGAGAAATCCCTCTTGGGGCAAATAAAGTCCAGCATTGGCGGGGAAAGGTTCAATAATGACGGCAGCAATATCCTTGCCATAGGTCTCCAGAGTGGATTTAAGGGCGGCTTTATCATTATAAGGCAGCGCAATCGTCAGATGAGCCAGCTCAGCAGGCACGCCTGCACTGTCGGGCTCACCAAAGGTCAGTGCCCCCGATCCTGCCGCCACGAGCAAAGAATCCACATGCCCATGATAACAGCCGATAAATTTGACAATCATCTTGCGCCCCGTATACCCTCGTGCCAAACGAATGGCAGACATGGTCGCCTCTGTCCCACTATTGACCATGCGGACTTTTTCAACCGATGGTACCCATTGGGTAATCGTCTCTGCCATATCGACCTCAGAGGGGGTAGGGATGCCGTAGCCGAGCCCTTGGCGAGCAGCTTGACAGACAGCGTTGATGACGGGCTCTGGGGCATGACCAAGGATAGCAGGACCCCATGTCCCGATATAGTCAATGAGCTCTCTCCCGTCGGCATCTGTAATATGTGACCCTTTAGCAGAACGAACAAAAAAAGGATCGCCGTCTACATTGCGAAAGGCACGGACTGGGGAATTAACCCCACCTGGAATTACTTTTTTGGCGCGAGCAAAAAGTTGAGCAGATTTATTCATGACATGGATAGAAAAAGAAAAAAGGGCAAATCCAGCGAGGATTGCCCTTTTTTAAATTGGTCTTCCCGAACGGGGAAATTAGTCTACGCTGACGGTAACTGGGGTTTCGATTCCTTCAACTTCTGTTGCAGGAGCTTCTTCACGGTTGTTGAAACGCCATTTTACTTTGTTGCGCTTGGGAGCGGAACGTGCCTTGCGGCGTTTTTCTTCTGTAGGGGTTTCGAAGGCGCGACGACGGCGCATTTCATCCAAGATACCTTCTACATCAAGTTTTGTCTTGAGACGCTTGAGAGCACGATCAATCGGCTCTCCTTTTCTTACGATAACTTCACGCATGATTTGATTACTTCCTTTTCTGTTCGTTCGGGAGTGGGTGAACCGCATAATATTTTATGGGCTCCGAGTCAAGAATTTTATCTCTTTTTACCCGAAAAATGACTGATTTCGTGCTTATTTACGCAAAAACCCCATAACTTCGACCTGCCAGTCGAGCAACGAAGCAATGCCAGATTCTTCATTTTCAGCAATTGATTCAAGAGTGGATCGAGAGGCTAAAAAAGAGGGGTCAATCTCCAATTTTTGAGCAGCGGTATCGCGTTTTTCTATCAATTTGGCAAGACGATCGTCAAACAACTCACACTTGTGTTTACGGATACGCAAAATGCGCTCTGGATACTCATCTTCATCCATTTGATAAAATTTTTGCAGGCTATCGAGGAAGCGAGTACGTCGGTGGGCATGGAATCGATCCAAGGGTTGAATCGTCTTTTGATCTTGCGCCTCATTACTCCAGCGAATGAGGTCGGCATTTGAGCAAACCATAAAACTGGGTTTATCCCAGACAGATGCCTCAGCATCGCGCCATTCCCAGAGTGTCTGCAAGGCGGCAAGCCCTAATCTCGTGAGGCGACCACTCCCTTGGATGCGCCATGGATCAGCATGCCCTGTGGCATGACGTTCTCTAGCTTTATCCATGCTATTGTGGCAAATCTCCAGGAACCACTCATATCTGCCTTTTTCCTTGAGCGAGGCAACCATCGTATCTGCCATCGACAACATGTAATTGACATCATTTAAGGCATATTCGAGCATATTTGCTGGGAGAGGACGCTTGCCCCAATCTGCTTTTTGAGAGGATTTACTGAGCGTGACCCCGTGGAAATGATCGACGATTGCCGCAAGTCCAAATTGACGAAAGCCAAGGAGACGCGCTGCCGTCTGGGTATCGAGGAGCATGCCGGGCAGATGCCCCCATGTCCTCATAAAAAGACTCATATCATAGTCAGCGCCATGCATCCAAATCGTGGCATTTGCCAGCCATGCGGAGAAGGGGCTCATATCCTCAATTGACAGAGGATCAATCATACATGACTCCGATTCATCGGCATATTGTATCAAACAAATTTTCTCATGATAACGGTGTAGACTGTCCGCCTCAAGATCGAGGACAACGCGTCCTGCGGGTTGCAGGGCTGCCCTGCTCTTCCATGCCAGTAGTTCTTCCTTATTGCTAATCATGATGCTAGGGACCGGCGGGATTCAATCACGTATACCCTTCTTGTGCAATAGGAATTTCAAAAAGAATAAGCAAGGAACCCTTGAGGTGATGATTACTCCCATAAAAATTTAACGAATGGTTTCTCCTCGCGCCTTCCATCGTCTGATTTTTAATAATACCCTTAGCTCTTCTCTCCTCCCCATTGGTCAAAAATAGATTGCATCTGGGCTTGACGCTCCGCATCAGCATGTATTCTTGGCTCTGGATAAGAATAGGGGGATCCAAGATAGTTTTTTAAGAAAGTTTTTTGAGTTGTCCTCTTGGTTATGTAATCGGGATTGATGGGGATTTTACCCCCTCCACCAGGTCCATCAATGACATATTGAGGCACAGCGTAGCCCGAGGTGTATCCTCTCAAATGCTGAATAATATCAATGCCTGTTTGCAGGGGTGTCCTGAAATGAGAGGAGCCTTTAATCAAGTCGCATTGGTAGAGATAATAAGGTTTGACTCGGCACATCAATAACTGATGCACAAGCTCCATCTGAATCTCTGCCGTATCATTAATACCACGCAACAAGACAGTCTGATTGCCTAACGGGATGCCAGCATCCACGAGTTTATCCAGTCCGATCTTAACCTCAGCACAAAGCTCGCGAGGATGATTTGTGTGAATTGAGAGAAACAAGGGTGCGTGTTTGCGCAGGATAGCACAGAGCGACGAGGTAATCCGTTGCGGCATAAAAATGGGTGTTCGTGACCCAATTCTTAAAAGCTCAATGTGAGGAATCGCACGCAAGGCACCCAAAAGATAATCGAGGCGCTCATCCGAGAGTAAAAGAGGATCCCCCCCCGAGAGGAGGACATCGCGAACCTCTGTATGTTGCCGTAAATAGTTCAATGCAGGCTCCCAATCTAAATGCAGATGGTCTGAACCAACCCCTGATACCCCTCGTGAGCGCGTACAATGACGACAATAACACGAGCAACGATCAGTCACAATCATCAAGACGCGATCTGGGTAACGATGCACGAGCCCAGGTATAGGCATGTCGGCATCTTCGCCACAGGGATCTACCATCTCATCATCATCATCCAGCGCCTCGTCAATGTGTGGCACAACTTGACGACGAATAGGGCATAGGGGATCATCACGGTCGATGAGGGTAAAAAATTGTGGTGTGATCGAGACCGCCAAGCGTGAGTGTGTGGCAAATAGGATGCCAGCTCGTTCCTCGTCAGATAGATTGAGCCTCGTTTCTAAATCACGCAAAGACGAGAGGCGATGTCGCAATTGCCACCCATAATCATTCCAGTCAGACTCGGGAATATCGCTCCATTCTCCTCGTGGAAATGATGGGAATCTGCGAGAATCCCCGAATGTTTCTTGCTCGGTTATCATGAGATTAAGATAAATGAATAAAAAGGCAATGAGCTTGCTCAACGATGATAACCAGGCGGATCGCTGGGTTGGACTCTCGATGCATTTTTCAGGACATTCCTCTCATTCATCGTCAGGCTATCGAGTCCCTGTTTACTAATCTTGCTCAAAATGGCATCCACCTCCTCCGCCGATGGGCGATTAGGAGGAGATTTATCACCTCGCGAGCCATGCAATCGTAACGGCTGATGACCAGACTTGCTCTTGAGCCATCGTTTAATCTCAATACCCACCATGATCAAAAAGCCCATCAGCATCCCTCCAAGATGCCCAGCCTCACCCCCAGCATTATGCCAATTAAACGAGATAATGACGATGGATACAATGAGCACACCAATGGCAAAATTACGCATACTCAAATTGATCGGGGGGAAAATGAGCTGAATCCGTGCATCAGGGAATAAAACGGCACACGCCGCAATCACGCCGTAAATTGAGCCCGAGGCGCCAATGAGCGGAGTCATTTGCCACAGTTCATTAAATAAGCCAAAACTACCTAAAAGAGTATAAAATAAGGTGGCTGCGACCCCACAAACGAGATAGTAGAGAAGGAAGCGCCAATGCCCAAATGCAGACTCTACCACGGGACCAAACACCCAGAGCCCAATCATATTAAAGGCAATATGCCCTAAATTAGCATGCAAAAATTGATACGTAATCAAACGCCACCATTCACCTTGATCAAAAACGGCAAATGCGCCAAATGCCCCATACGCATCGAGCCATGAAATTTGATGATGATTATTCGTAAAAAAACCGATCAAAAAGACAAGCCCATTTAACGCAATCAGCCAATGCACAACGAGTGCTCTATCCCGGGCAGTCATCGTTTCTCCTGCCTTTTGCATCCAACTGCGTTCGTTCACTCCCATAGTCCAACACTTACTATCACGGATACTCCCCCCGACGCAAGGGGACATTCTGTCAGAACACCGAAGATATCACTCAATTTTTTAAGGATTCAAGACTTGATCTCGGCTTGACCGCAGAGCATTGACACGGCATGCTCTATCATATAACTGATTCATTCGTATGCAGCCATTTTTTATCCAGTCCGTTGAAGTCGGGGGCGACAAGCCTTTTTATATTCTTGGCCCGTGCTCATTGGAGTGTGAATCGTTTGTTTGGGAGATGGCTCGCTCAATTAAAGAGATTGCGACAAAGCTTGATATTCCGTTAATATTCAAGGCTTCTTATGATAAAGCGAATAGGACATCAGTTAGTTCCTTTCGTGGACCTGGCGTGCATGAAGGATGTCGGATTTTAAGTGAAATCCGCAAAGAGTTAAATATCCCCGTCGTGACCGATGTGCATACAGCACAAGAGGCAGAGATCGCAGGGGAGTATGTGGACTTATTGCAAGTCCCCGCTTTCCTCTGCCGTCAAAGTGATTTATTAGAGGCATGTGCCAAAACGGGCAAAGCCGTCAATATTAAAAAAGGTCAATTCCTCGCTCCTTGGGATACGGTGAATATTGCAGGTAAGATGCGCGCCTTTGGATGCGAACGGTTTATGATGTG
Organism: Akkermansia sp.; assembly: GCA_036644695.1. Lineage (GTDB taxonomy): Bacteria > Verrucomicrobiota > Verrucomicrobiia > Verrucomicrobiales > Akkermansiaceae > Akkermansia. The sequence goes on from JAVXPO010000006.1 coordinate 17,632, forward strand.
CGAACGAGGCACAACATTTGGTTATAATAATTTGGTTGTCGATATGCGCAGTTTGTATTGGATGCGCAAAGAGGGCTTCCCCGTCGTTTTTGACGCGACCCATTCTGTACAGAGACCTGGCGGATTAGGTGGCACAACGGGGGGTGATAGCGAACTGGCGCCAGTCCTTGCCAATGCAGCGATGGCAGCAGGGATTGACGGTGTCTTTATGGAGGTTCATAAAGATCCATCAAAAGCCTTATCTGATGGTCCCAATCAAATCCCCTTAGCCAATCTCGAAGCGGTGCTTTGCAAGCTCCAAGCAATTTATCGTGCGACTCGCTCATGTTAACCCGATGGTCGATTTTTCTGTTGTCAAGTCTCGCTTTAATGTCGCAGACCTCTGGAGCTGTAGACTCGGCTATAGAGAATCCACCTGTCGCCAGGATTGATAAAAAGATTCCAGGCTTAGAGCTCATGCCACCAGGCAGTAAGCTTAAAAATGTGAGTCTGCCACGTTACGAAGGGTTAAAACTGACCCTCTTGGTCACATCCACACAAATGACCGTCGTTAGCCCTCGCGAGATCAAGGGGGAACGCGTCTTGGCGTATTTATACGATCCTAATCATCGAAACGAAATGCAAATGTCGATGAAAGATGCCTCCTTTTTCTTTGATACAAAGATTCTCGTTTCGCGCGGAGAGACCACAATTAATGACCCCAGATTCCAAGCCTTATCTCAAGGAGTCATTTTTGATTCTCAACAAAAAAAAGGCTTTATGCGTGGACCTGTCACCACAAAATTTTACACAAACGAATTAATTAAGAAAGATTCCTAATTCATGAAACTAATCCCTTTGATAGCAATCTGCGCAATTATTGCCCCCAGCATGAGTTGTTGGGCAACGACTCTGCCAGCAGAGCTGACACGTCAGCCCTCTGCCGAAGAGCTTGCCCCTAGCCAAACACCTCATCTCCCCCAAGTAACAGAGGCAGAGATGGCTCAACATCTTAATCTGGTAGCTCCTTTTGCAGGGATACCAGCTGCTCAGCAAGAAGCCCAGCAAGCCATGGCTACCGACCAGGCTCGCAGTGCAAAACTTGATCAAAATATCCATGCCTTTTGTCACGAGCAAGGTATTGAATTACAGGATTACAACATACGGGCACAAGTGGCAAATCCCCCTGCTCCCTTTGAGCTACCTAAGCCCTCTGCCACATCTGCTACGCCATCAACGACGAACAAGGACAAATCTCCAAAGAAAGATAAGTTATCTGCCATTCTAGGCGATGAGATTATCATCACCTGTGAGGGAGGATGCTATTTTGATTCCGAGTCAGGCATTTTAGTCTACATCAAGGATATTAAATTGAGAGGGAAAGATGTCAGTTTGGATTGCGACAATGAGGTCAAAGTCTATCTCGTTCCCGAACCCGCTAAAGATAAGGGAAAAGGTAAAAAAGAGGATAGCAAGGTAAACGTAACCGAAAAAACCGAGGACGCCAAAGCAAAAATCGGCAGCAATCTTAACATGAAATTTAAGGACGTTAAGATGATTACGGCAGACGGCAATGTCATCGCCAATGGTAAAAATGAAAAAGGTCAACGCTTCCAAGCCAAGGCACAACACATCACCGTTAATCCCCTGACTCAAGAAATGCTCATGACGGGAGGATACCCCTCACTCAAGGATGAAAAAAATGAAGTCCAGTGCGTCGATTCTGATGGGTATATTCGCATGACAAAAGATGGCAAAGTTTACATCCACGGCAAAACTCAAACTCGTTTGACAAAACTAGAGGTCAAAAATCAAAAGGATAAAAAGTAATCATCCACGCCCTATCATCCCCCAATCCTAACACCTCTCAATCATGAGTACTGAAGAACCTATTTGTTTGCTCGATGCACAAAATCTGAGCAAAGCCTACAAAACACGTACCGTGGTCGATCACGTCAGTCTGCATGTCGGACAGGGCGAGATTGTCGGGCTCTTAGGTCCTAACGGAGCGGGTAAGACGACTTCATTTTATATGGTTGCGGGGCTTGTACGCCCAGATGAGGGACGGGTCTTTTTTGGTGGTGAAGAGATCACCTCATTGCCGATGCACTTGAGAGCTCGCCTCGGAATGGGGTATTTACCACAGGAAGAATCCATCTTTCGCAAGCTATCCGTTGAGGATAATCTCTTATCCATCCTTGAGATAAATCCTACCTTGACTCGCAAGATGCGCATGGAGCGTGCCGAGGAGCTGATGGATCGCTTTGGCATTACCAAAATCCGCAAATCAATGGCAATTCAGTTATCAGGGGGGGAGAAACGCCGTCTGACAATTGCACGCGCATTGGCGAGTAACCCCAAGTTACTCATGCTCGACGAGCCATTCAGTGGGGTTGATCCCATTGCCGTCTCTGATATTCAAAAAATTGTAACGGGCTTGAGAGAAAAAGATGGTTTGTCTATTTTAATTACAGACCACAATGTCCGCGAGACCCTACATATTGTCGATCGCGCCTATATTTTATTTGAGGGTCGCGTCATCAAGCATGGTACCTCACATGAAATTGCCAATGACCCCGTCGCTAAAAAGCAATACCTCGGCGAGCAATTTCGCATGTAATACGACATCTCATGTTTATCTCTCACTTGCTCGCACTCTAGTCTTATGTCCGTCCCCCAAAATACGATTGCCCTTGTTTTTGATTACGATCAAACACTTAGTCCTCATTATATGCAGGATCAGGCAATTTTCCCCGAATTTGGAATCAATCCTCGCGAGTTTTGGCGTAAATGTAATGCGATTATCGATGAAGAGGGCTGGGATGGCGAGCTAGGGTATTTGAAGGCATTGCTCGATGCCTTGAATATGGATCGCGTCAGCAATAAAACCCTGCGCGAATTGGGTCGCAATTTAACATTTTATCCTGGATTACCTGATTTCTTTGAAGAACTCCCTGCCATGGCTCTGAGCCAGAGGCATTTGGATCAAGGAATCAACCTTGAGTACTACATTATCTCGTCAGGGCTCAAGGCATTAATCGATGGTTCAGCATTGCGCCCATATTTCAAAGCAATTTTTGGTTGTGAGTTTAGCGAGAGAGATGGGGCGATTAACTTCCCCAAGCGAGTCATCTCTCATACGACAAAAACGCAATTCCTCTTCCGCATCAACAAGGGCTTACTCGATTCTCATGAGGATGTGAATGACCACATGCCCGAGGATATGCGCCCCATCCCCTTTCGCAATATGATTTATGTCGGCGATGGACCAACGGATGTCCCTTGCTTCACCGTGATGAAACACAATGGAGGGCAGGCAATTGCCGTCTATAACCCCGAAGATCAAACCGAGGTCAGCTTCCGCAAATGCTATCATTTGGCAGCCGCCTCTGATCGCGTCAATTTTATTGCCCCTGCCGATTATCGCGCAGATAGTCATTTGAGCTTGCTCTTGCGTGCCATTGTCAACGACATGGCAGATGGCATAATTCGCCGTCGTGAGCGCGCCGTCGAGGATGTACGAGTCGCGGGACCTAAATATTAATTTTCCAACACAGATACTATGAAACAACATGTCCATTTTCTAGGAGTTTGCGGGACGGCTATGGGTGCCGTTGCTGCGGCAATGGCTCGAAAAGGGTACGTCGTCACTGGGTCAGATGCTAAAGTATATCCCCCTATGTCCGACTTCCTCCAAGCGGAAAAAATCAAAACGTTTGAGGGATATTCTCCCGACAACATTCCAGCAGATGCTGACATCATCGTCGTAGGGAATGCCATGAGCCGTGGCAATGAAGAGGTCGAGGCCGTCCTGGATCGCCGTTTACGCTATCTATCTCTCCCCGAAACCATGAAAGAATATTTCTTGCGAAATCACCGCAACTATGTCGTGACAGGCACTCATGGCAAGACGACGACAACCTCCATGCTCGCATGGTTGATGGAGTATGCCCAACTCAACCCCAGCTTCATGATTGGCGGGATTGCTTGCAATCTTAAAAGGGGTGGCCGCTTCACGGATTCTGAGTTTTGCGTCTTAGAGGGCGACGAATATGATACTGCCTTTTTTGATAAACGCTCCAAGTTTTTACATTATCTGCCTGAGTTGGTCATCATGAACAATATTGAGTTTGACCATGCGGATATTTATAATTCCATTGATGAAATCAAATTGAGTTTCCAACGTTTATTGCGCGTCGTCCCTCGCAGTGGGTTAGCTCTCATCAATGCAGATGATGCCAATTGCCTAGATGTCACTCATGAATCCCCTTGCCCAGTAAAGACTCTTGGCTTTGCCTCCAATGCGGATATTCGCATTGAGAACGTCGATTATACCCCCGATGGAGGTGACTTTACGCTCGAAGGCGTGCGCTATCACGTCCCGATGGTGGGAGAATTTAATGTGAGGAATGCAGCCATGGCAATCAGTGCCGCTCGCTTTGCGGGGATTCCTGCTGAAACTCTCGTGGAAGGCATGAAACAATTTGAAGGCGTCGCGCGTCGTCAAGAAACGCGTGGAACGGTCAACGGAATCGCGGTCATCGATGACTTTGCCCATCATCCAACGGCAATTCAGCAATCGATTATGGGATTAAAGCAAAAATTCCCAGGCGCACGCATTTGGGGCATTTTTGAGCCTCGCTCGAATACGACACGTCGCAACATCTTCCAAGACGAGCTTGCTGAAGCCCTCGCCACTGCCGATATTTCTATTGTTGCTCAACCTGATGATAAAGAAATCTTGGGGGAAAAACTCAATATTTCTCAGCTACAACGCGATATTACTACTCGTGGGGGCAAGGCTCTCATCGGTACGTCTGCCAGCGAAATTGCCCACTTGATTGGCAAGGAGGCTCGTCAGGGTGATGTCGTCCTCGTCATGAGCAATGGCGGATTTGATGGCATCCACCGCAAAATTCTTGATGCATTAACAGAGAATCAATAGTAGTATCCTTTACGAGCTTGCCTTTTTGACAAATTCTTACCCCTTCCACACGCCCAATTTTTTCAATTTACGGAATCATGAAAAACAAATCAACGATTATCACCTTCTGTGCTAGTTTCATCATTGTAGGCAGTCTCGTCGCTGTGTTTACATGGAAAAACCTGTCACCAAACCAAGAGAATCAACCTCAAAATGTCGATGCCAACAAGCCGACACAATCAGTTGCCCCTGAGAAAAGAAACTTACCTCAGCCATCAGTCGAAGAGCCTCAAACCCCTACCCCTACAAAAATTGATCTAAGTAAGGAACAGCTCTCGCCTCATGCACTCATGGGAGTTTTAACAAATATCCTCAAAGACTCTAATAATAAACTGATTGACGACATGGAAACGGGGATGGCTATTGATCCACGCTCCGCAGAATTACTCAGGAAAACCCTCGCCGAGGGCAATATGGATCTAGCAGATAACGATGCCATGCGCGAAATCGGCTCATGGAATAATGGCAAAAAGGTACGCTTCGAGGTAACATTCAAAAATGGTCAAAAAGGAATTGTCGATTTTGAATGCAACGCAGAGGACAAATGGGAGATCAACTCCATCAAGTTACCTACGGGTAAAATTGTCAATGGTGGGGACTCTGACAACATGCAAGAATTAGCCGACTCCATGGGCGTTGCCGACTTATTTGTGCGCTCCGCTCTCAGCTCAGACATCAAAACGCTCAAATCATTGATTGACCCTGAAACAGTCAATAATGCCACAATCGTCGGGATTTGCATCTTGTTTGAGGATAATAACTACCGCTTACGCCCACATCTACCAATTAAAGGCATGTTTGGAGGAGATCAAAATGCTGGATTCCTTGCTTATTTAAACGATACACAAGGCAAATCTGCTGGCAATATCGGCATGAGCATGAAAAAAGTAGACGATAAGGGATGGATCATTACCGAAGTCTCTCTCAATAGCCTCTTAGACGATTACGCCAAGCGATACAGTGAGGGAGATAGCGTTTATGTCCCCCTCGTGAAAAATCCAAAAGGTGGCGACTCATTAGCTCTCTTCTTTGGCTTTAATGAAGACACCTTAACGCCCCGATCAATTAAACAACTCGGCATTGTCGCCAAAGTCATCAAACTGGATGAGGGTAAAAAACTCCAAATTAGCGGACATACCGACGATATTGGCTCTAATCAATACAATATTGGTCTCTCCGAGCGTCGCGCTGCCGCAGTCAAAAAAACACTCGTCGACAATGGCGTCGATCCAGAAAAAATTGATACCAAGGGATATGGCAAAAATCAACCTCGTCGTACCTACTCGGAAAAAACCGATCAAGCTTTGATGGAAGAAATCCGCCGCGATAACCGCCGTGCAGAAATGTACCTCGATTTCTAAAGAAAGTATCTTGATATGGTTCGTCGTTATATCCTGAATAATCCGCCCCCCGACAAAGGATTATCTCCCTCGGGCATTGATTATTCTCGTGAGCTTAACGACGAACAACTCGCGGCAGTGACCTCCCCCGATGGCGCGGCACTTGTCATTGCAGGGGCAGGCTCAGGCAAGACGCGCACGCTCACCTACCGCGTCGCATGGCTCATCGATCAAGGGGTACAACCCCACGAGATTCTCCTATTAACCTTCACCAACAAGGCGGCAAAAGAAATGCTCGAACGAGTTAAATCACTCGTTCCCACCGACTTATCTGCTCTATGGAGTGGCACCTTTCACTCCATCGGTAACCGTATCTTGAGACGACATGCTACTGAATTGGGCTATACCTCATCATTTAGCATTATGGATACCGATGATCGGCGCTCAATGCTCAAGGCGATTATCAAAGAGCTCAAATTAAACGACAAGGTCTCACGCTTCCCTAAACCAGAAGTTATCTCATCCATCTTTAGCCTTGCCGAGAATAAAGGCAAATCCATCAAGCAAATGCTCGACTCTGAATACGCTTATCTAAGCGAGCACAACAATCATATCCTCAATATCCACACGCGTTACGTTCAGCGGAAAAAAGAGACGAACTCCATGGACTTCGATGATTTGCTCACCAAGTTAGTCGAATTGTTAGAGAACAATGAGTATTTACGTGGGCTCTATGCTCATCGATTCCGATACATCCTCGTGGATGAATATCAAGATACCAACTCGCTCCAAGATCGCTTTATTTACCTCTTATCAGGCGAGCATGGCAACATCATGGCAGTCGGCGATGATGCACAGAGCATCTATTCATGGCGCGGGGCAGATATGAAACATATCCTCTCCTTCTCCGTCAAACACCCTGCCGCACGCATTTATAAGATAGAAACAAACTATCGCAGCGTGCCAGAAATCCTCAACTTGTCGAATGCCGCCATCGCCGCAAACGCCAACAGAATTGACAAAAATCTCCACTCCGTCCGCAAAGGGGGCAAGATGATACCAGCCCTCATTGCGTTAAATGATTTGCGAACAGAGGCTAATTTCATTGCGCAACGCGTGACCGAATTGATTGATTCGGGCATTGATCCCCGTCAAATCGCTATCTTATATAGAGCACACTTCCACAGCATGGAGTTACAAATGGAGCTAACCCAGCGAAGCATCCCCTTTCGCATTACGAGTGGCATCCGCTTTTTTGAGCAAAGCCACGTCAAAGATGTGCTCGCCTTTATTCGCTTCGCCGCCAATCCTCGCGATGAACTCTCCTTTTTACGCATGGTTCAATTACTCCCCGGGATGGGACCTGTCACAACGTCAAAATTATGGCAACGGTGGCTCGCCTTACCTGAAAATACTCTGGTAAATACCCCAAAGGAATTATCCGAGAATTTATCCGAAAGTATCCCACCCGAGCAAACTATTCAATCCTACTCTGCCACCATGGGGCAATTCCCCGTCTCGCCCAAACATCAAAAAATCTGGCTACAACTTTGTGCTACGCTCGACGAACTCATCTGCCGTGGCAAATTGGTCAATCCTGCCTCCATGATTTTTTCAATCATTGAGGGGGTATATGACGATTACATGCAAGCAGAGTTTGATAACTACGATCAAAGACGCCAAGACTTATTACAGCTCTCATCATTTGCCGAGCGTTTTGAGTCGAGCGAAGACTTCCTTGCTCAAATGTCCCTCTTGGGCAACGCCGATGATGATACTAAAGGCGCAAAAGGAGAGCAAATCACCCTCTCCTCAATCCATCAGGCAAAGGGCTTAGAATGGGAAGTCGTCTTCCTCCTCGGTCTGGGTGACGGCATGTTCCCTCATCAACGAGCATTGGAGAGTGGAGATGGCTCCGAGCTAGAGGAAGAGAGACGACTCTTTTACGTTGCCATCACTCGAGCAAAAGACCAACTCTACATGACTTATCCCCGATGGAACTGCAAAGCGTATAACGGCAATTACTCCGTATCGCCCTCAAGATTCCTGGATGACTTCCCCTCTAATCTCGTCGAAGAGTGGCAAATCGACTGATTTAGGCCTACTTTCATGAGATAAGACATTATTTTTAAGAGACAGGCTTGACTTGATGGCATTCTGATGTTGAACTCGCGCGCGTATGACAGATACAGATCCGACGAAGTTTCGCAATCTAGCTATTATCGCGCACGTTGACCACGGCAAAACGACCTTGGTTGACCAACTGCTTCAGGCAGGCGGAACCTATCGTGCGAACCAGGCAGTTCAAGTACGTGCCATGGACTCGATGGATTTGGAACGTGAAAAAGGCATTACCATTAAAGCCAAAAATACCTCTATTCACTGGAATGAACATATCATCAATATCGTTGATACCCCTGGACACGCCGACTTTGGTGGTGAAGTGGAACGTGTCATGAAGATGGTTGACGGGGTCATTCTCGTTGTTGATGCCTTTGAAGGACCTCAGGCTCAAACGCGTTTTGTCTTGCGTAAAGCATTGCAAGAAGGCTTGATGCCAATTGTTGTCATCAACAAAATTGACCGTCCTCACGCTGACCCCGAAGCCGTACGTGAAAAAGTCTTGGAGCTTTTCCTCGAACTAGGTGCTACTGACCAACAATTCAATGCACCCTTTGTCTATGGCTCCGCTCGTGACGGATATTTCATGGAGCACCTTGAGGGCGACCCCCCCGTTGACTGCACCCCATTGCTCTATAAAATCATCGAATTTATCCCCCCCCCCTTAAATGCTGACCCTAATGGTGATTTCCAAATGCTGGTCTCCAATATCGACTGGGATGACTATGTCGGTCGTGTTGCCGTCGGGCGCATTACCTCTGGCTCTGTCGAAAAAGGCGATAACGTCTGGATCGTTCGTCAAGATGGCACGCGCCAACCTGCTAAAATCACGCGCTTGTTTGAATACTCGGGCTTAGGTAGCACAGACTCCATCAAAGGAATCGCGGGCAACATCGTCGGTATCTCTGGCTTTGAAGAAGTCAACATTGGTGAAACCATCAATGGCTCCGAAACAGCTGAGGCTCTCCCCTTCGTCGCCATTGACCCCCCAACTATTTCGATGGAATTCTCCATCAACAATGGCCCCTTTGGTGGACGTGACGGCAAAAACGTCACCTCTCGCGTCATTCGTGACCGTCTCATCCGAGAAATGAGGACAAACGTCTCCATTCAGGTTGAGGATACAGATAAAGCCGGTGTCTTTACCGTCTCTGCTCGTGGCGCCATGCAAATCGCCGTCCTTGTAGAAACCATGCGTCGTGAGAACTACGAAGTCTGCGTCTCTCGTCCAACGGTTATCATGAAACGTGATGCCAAAGACCATCTGCTCGAACCCTTTGAAACCCTCTACGTCGAAGTCCCTGATGAATTCGCCAACGGAGTCATGAAACTCCTCTTGGCTCGTAAAGGGCTCATGGAAGACATGGTCTGCAAAGAAGGCACAGGACGTACCTTTATCCAAGCCTACATCCCAACACGTGGCGTCATTGGCTTTGAGTTTGAGTTAGTCAACTTGACCTCTGGTCATGGTCTCTTCTCTCACCTCTTCCGTGATTATGCTCCTTATGCAGGTGATATTACCACGAGACAAACGGGCACGCTCGTTTCGATGGAAACTGGGGTCTCCACCCCATTCGCTCTCGTCCTCTTAGAAGAACGTGGTCGTCTCTTCGTCGGCACACAGGAAGATATTTATGAAGGGCAAATCGTCGGTGAAAACCCTCGCACCAAAGACATGCCCGTCAACCCTTGCCGTGAGAAGCAACTCAATAACATCCGTTCCGCCAACAAAGGCGACGGCATTCACCTCTCACCACCCGTCAACTTCTCCCTAGAACGCGCCATCGAATACATCGAAGCCGACGAACTAGTAGAAGCCACACCTCACTTTATCCGACTACGCAAACGCATCTTGAATGCCAGCCAACGTCAGAGAGCAGATAAAAAAGCTGACTAATCCAGCCAGCCAACAATTACCCTTCTAACGAAATCCCCGATTCTGACAAAGAATCGGGGATTTTTATCGCTCCCTGATTTCGCCAACAAATCACCGCCCAACATCAAACACGGGTCTGAAGGTAGTCTATGCAAAGTCAGTTTCTTCTTTGCTTGATTTTTCCCGTAAAAACAATAGTGTGTTTCCGTAATGAGTACGACGTTAGGTAAAAAAATTTACCACATCATTCACTGGAAAAGGCTTGATTCCGTCATGAAGGCGGGAGGGCTATTCTGTGATGCTACGATGTCTACTTCTCCTGCCGCCACCAGGACGATCATCGGGAATAAACAAATCAAAGGAAATCGACTAACCCTCCCTGTCAACTGCCATGAAGGATTATGCGTGGGCGGGTGCGTGCCGTTTTATTTTTGTCCACGTTCGGTGATGCTTTATGTAATTTCCTGCGGTAATCACCCCAATCTGGCTTACAAGGAAGGACAAAATCCTATCGTCCATCTGGAACTGGATTTAAATCAGACCGTGCAGTGGGCAGAACAGTTCGGAAAAAAATGGGCATTTACAGACAGTAATGCAGCAGCCACGTATGTTTCATTTTTCAAGAATCTTTCGGATATTAATAATGTTCCATGGGATGATGTAAAAAACAATTCATGGAGTGATCCTGCCGTCAAGAACGGTAAACAGTCGGAATTTCTCGTCGAGTAATTTTGCCCATGGAGTCTTGTGGAACGCATAGGGGTGAACAATCGGGAAACCTATGAAGAAGTCATTAATCTATTACCTTCTGGCTCTTCCATTACAAATCCTAAGGTTGAAATCATTCCCTCTTGGTATTATTAACTCATCAAATTCCCATGATCCATTTTACGACAGGCAATCTATTCGATACCTCAGCTGACGCTCTAGTCAATACGGTGAACTGTGTTGGCGTGATGGGACGAGGCATCGCACTGCAATTCAAGAAGTCTTATCCTGATAATTTCAAGGAATACGCCAAAGCCTGCAAAGCTGGAGAGGTAATTCCTGGAAAGATGTTTGTCCATTCGACTGACCGACTGACATCTCCCTCTTTTATCATTAACTTTCCCACGAAGCGTCACTGGAAGGAAGCCAGCAGGTTGGAAGACATTGAGACTGGATTAAAAGATCTTGTTTCCGTGATTCAGAAAAACGGTATTACTTCCATTGCCATCCCTCCGCTGGGATGCGGACTCGGTGGACTTGATTGGACGATTGTCAAAGCTCGCATTGAAGAAGCTCTAAAGGATTTGACGAATGTAGATATTATTGTTTACGCGCCCAATGGAGCTCCTGAAGCCAACCAGATGACACGAAACACAAAAATACCCAAGATAACTCCAGGACGTGCTGCCCTGATTACATTGATGAGTCATTACCTGCAAGCTTTGCTCGACCCTGAGATCACTCTTTTAGAGTTGCACAAGCTGATGTATTTTCTTCAGGAGTCTGGTCAGCCTCTCAAGCTTAATTATGGCAAGGCAGAGTTTGGTCCATATGCAAAAAATTTGAGGCATGTTCTCAATGAATTAGAGGGGCACATGATTTCTGGTTATGCGGATGGGGGAGACAATCCTAGGAAACCGCTTTCCTCGATTCCAGGAGCCATTGAAGACGCGCAACGCCATCTGGAACTGGATCAGGACATGAAAAAACACATAGCTCAGGTTGTTGATCTTGTACAGGGGTTTGAGTCTTCCTTCGGACTGGAGTTACTTGCTACTGTTCACTGGGTGGCGAAATATGAAAAAATTCAATCGAAGGAGGATCTTCACAGGGACGTGTACAATTGGAGCGATCACAAGAAAATCTTTTCTTCTCATCATATCGACATTGCCTACGATACATTGAAGCAAAAAGGCTGGGCTACAGTTTGTTTTTAAACTATCCCTTCTGTTATAATAGTTGTTCCGAATCTGAGTCTTTCAATCGCCATTCTATTATTTATTTTAACAGGTGTTCTAAAAATGTCACAGGTTGATTATTTTCTTAAATAAGCATGGACAGACCCCATCATCTGGGAGTACAAGGTAGGTAAAGCAAAAGGTTGGTGGCGTAATGCATCTGCAATTGGATCAAGTCGCCTCTTCCTGTTATTTTCTGAGCTGATATGGATACAGACAATCATCAACCTGACCACGATATCAATCTCATCGGTGGCGATATGACCACATGGCGTAAAGATGAGACGTTAGGGACTCACATGGAGAGACGGGGGGTCTCTCGCCGCGAGTTTAACTCATGGTGTTTAAAGATTATTGGTCTCATGGGGATAGCGACGATTACGGGAGGCACCTCCAATGCGCAAGAGCTTGCGGATAAGATGGCAGCGATTAAACGTCCCGTCGTCGTTTGGCTCCAATTGCAAGAGTGTACGGGGTGTTTAGAGAGCACGATCCGCAGTTATAATGAGGAGATTGGCAATCTCGTTTTATCCGTTGTCTCGATGCCTTATGTCGAGTTGCTCATGGCTCCTTCAGGCGATTTTGCCAATAAGGCACTCGAAGAGGCGGAGGCGCAACCTCATATTTTGGTCGTCAACGGCTCTGTACCAACTAAAGACGGGGGGATCTATTGCACGATTGGTGGCGAAACTTGCGAAACGGTCTTACGCAGAGCTGCCAAAAATGCGACGCATGTCCTCGCCGTAGGTTCTTGTGCGTATTTTGGCTCAATTCAGGCATCGCGCCCCAACCCGACGGGGGCAGTGGGCATTCGCGATATTTTGACGGATATTCCCGTCATCAACGTGCCAGGCTGTCCACCCATTGGCGATGTCATTACGGCAGTCTTGCTCTACATTATCATGTTTGATCGCGATCCTGCCTGTGATAGTGAGGGGCGTCCACTCATGGCTTATGGTCAGCGCATTCACAATAATTGCCCACGTCGCGCTCATTTTGACGCAGGGCAGTTTGTCGATATTTTTGACGATGAAAAGGCACGCAATTGTTACTGTCTGTACAAGGTTGGTTGCAAGGGACCCAATACGTTCTCACCGTGCCCAATTGTCAAATGGAATGGAGGTGTCAGCTTCCCTATCCAAGCAGGTCACCCCTGTATTGGATGCACCGAGCTCTATTTCTTTGATCGCATGACCCCCTTCTATAAGACCTTACCCGATGTCAAAGGCTTTGGCATTGAGTCAACCGCCAATGCGCTAGGGGTTGCCGCCATGGCAGGTACTGGGGTTGCCATTGCAGCTCATATTGCAGGGACGGCAGTCCAGTATAAACGCCAGCACATGAAGGAAGAAGCCAATGTCTCTTTGCCTGCTTACGGGGATGTCCCCGGGACAGAGGATCGAGATGAAGCTCCTCAGGATGAAAACTAACCACCAGCCCATTTAATTGTTATGCAAGATTATACTTCCTCCTCAGTCAACCCCGCCCAACGCGTCGTCATCGACCCTGTAACACGCATCGAAGGTCATTTGCGCGTCGAAATGGAGGCAGGTGACGGAGTTATCAAAAACGCGTGGGTCTCAACGACTCAATATCGAGGTATTGAGACTATTGTCGCCGATCGCGATCCTCGTGATGTCTGGGCATTTGTCGAGCGCATCTGTGGGGTTTGCACGGGCACACATGCCATTGCATCTCTCGTCGCGGTTGAAGATGCGCTAAAATATCCCGTCCCCATTCAGGCAAAACTCATGAGGGATTTGATTAGCGGAGCCTTAGGCATCCAAGATCACGTCATCCACTTTTATCAACTCCATGCGCTAGACTGGGTCGATGTCGTCTCAGCTCTTGAGGCAGATCCTCGCGAAACTGCCAAAATCGCACAAAGTATTTCGGATTGGCATTTGTCCTCGGTCGAATATTTTGCAGGCGTTCAGAAAAAGCTCAAAGAATCTATCGCCAACGGTCAGTATTCCATTTTTAGCAACGGTTATTGGGGGCACCCTGCCTACAAACTCCCCCCTGCGGTCAATTTGCTCGGCGTTGCTCACTATTTGCAGGCTCTGACTTGGCAGCGAGAAATGATCAAGATTCATACGATTCTCGGAGGGAAAAATCCTCATCCGAATTTTCTCGTAGGAGGCATGGCATGCGCCATCAACATGGACAATGATCAAGCGATTAATCAATTTGCCATCAATCAGCTCCAACAGCTCGTCAAGCTCTGCCACGACTTTATCCATAAGGTTTATTATCCCGATGTCGTCGCCATCGGAGGGTTTTATAAGGATTACTTCCACATTGGAGCCTCTAATCCGAATCTTTTCTGCACGGGAGATCCAGGCGAAATCAATACGGGCGCCCCTGCTGGTAAGGGGCTCATCAAGCCTGGTGTTTTGCTCAATGGAGACTACAAGACTGTACATGCCTTTGATCAATCCAAAATCCAAGAGTTCGTTACGAGTGCTTGGTACACCTATCCGCAAGGCGACAATGTAGGGCTGGATCCTTACGTTGGAGAGACAAATCCCAAATACACGGGTCCTACCCCTCCCTATAAATGGGTGTCGGATCATCAGAAATATACATGGTGCAAAGCACCTCGCTACGATGGCATTGCCATGGCAGTGGGTCCCAATGCGCGCATGATGCTCGGCTATGCTCAAGGGGTTGACTGGATTGTCCATGAATTCCATGAGGCATGCAAACAATGGGGCGTCACTCCAGATAATGCGCTGATGAACTCGACGTTGGGGCGCACCTACGGACGAGCCCTCGATGCCAAGATGACCGTCAATCTCATGGTTAATCAGCTCGATGATATGATCGCACGCATTAAAGCTGGCGATACTGCCACCTTTAATCCCGAGTTTTGGGAACCCGAAACGTGGCCGTCATCCTGCCAAGGGGTCGGCTGGGTCGAAGCGCCTCGTGGCAGCCTCAGCCACTGGGTCAATATTAAGGATGGCAAAACAGCTAATTACCAATGCGTCGTCCCAAGTACTTGGAATAGCTCAGGACGCGATGAGCAAGGGCAAATGGGACCCTATGAATACTCGCTTGCCCACACGGGGACTCACCCCCTCGTTATCCCCACGCAACCTCTTGAAGCATTAAGGACGGTTCATAGCTATGATCCGTGTCAGTCGTGCGCAGTTCACCTCTACGATGAATTGGGTAAAGCCCTCTCAATCACTCAAGATCCGTGAAAATTCATATCGAAGTTGATGACGTCGGGCTCATCGTCGAAGAGCCCATCCCTACACCTGGCATCTCATGCGAGGTGGTGTTGCGTCTTGCCGCCGTCGCCTCATGCAATGGATGCAAAGATCCCGGCGATACCGCCCTTATCTGCGCGGCTAACAAGGTGACGGGGAGCATTGGATATTCGCAAAAACGCGGTTCCTACTCGCCCCCGACCAAAGATCAACACTATGGCACCGTGCGTGCCAAAAATCTCGAAGGAGGCGAGGAATTTGAAGTTGCCCGTGGCGAAATGGTCGAGATTATGTCCCTTTGCGCCGTCCCCGAAGCTGAGAGACAATCTCTTGATGTAGCAATGAAGCCCTTCCGCAAAAGTGGCTTTCGCGCGGTTGCAGTGGCAACTCGCTCGGGGCAAGGTGCTTGGAAGTTCTGTGGGGTCGTGCCTCTCGTCGCCATGCGCATCATCACCAAAATTAGCGAGGCGCGCACGCAGTTTCGCTACTTTCCCCTGTGGGATTGGCCGCTGCGTATCTTGCACTGGGGTTGGGTTTTGTCCGTCCTGGGGCTAGCCACGACAGGCATCTGCATTGCCGAGGGATGGTATCTGAAACGTGGCGATCTGACCAGTGGCTTCCAATTTGGCGATGTACGCTTCATTCACTACGCGTTGGCTTGGATATTAGTGGCAATTATGACGCTACGATTCTCGATTTTCTTCTTTGCCTCAAATAAGTATCAAACATTCCGATCTCTCTTCCCCATCTCTAAAGAGAACTGGATCGACCTCTACAAAACGGGGCTCGACTACTTGCTCGCGCGCAGTTTTGATGGACCTCGCTACATTGGTCATAACCCACTGCAACAATGGACCTACACGGGGATTTATGCCCTGTTTACCATTATGATTGTTACGGGCTTTGCCCTCTATGCGCTCTATGAGCCCACACAATGGTTTTACCAATGGTTCATGCCACTTAATGATTTGATTGGCATCCCTTATGTGCGCTTAGTGCATCTATTGGGGATGTGGTGTTTCCTCGTATTCGCCTTCATCCACGTTTACCTGAGCATCTTGTCTGGTAACGTTGACCGCGACGGCACAATCTCGTCGATGTTTAGCGGTGGACGCTGGGTTCGTAAAGGAGTCAGATTCCACGACGAATAGTCTCATTCTCATGACCTTCAATGTACCATTGATGCACAATCCCGATGCACACAACGGAGGTAAAAATCCCGTCGTCGTCATTGGACTTGGCAATCCCCTCATGAGCGACGATGGCGTCGGCTTAGCACTTTGGGAGCTCGTGCAAAAAGCACGAGACTGGGGTAATGATGTCATTTTTGAAGATGGGGGCACGTCGGGCATGAGTATGTTGCCCTTGGTTGAGGACGCCCTCACCGTCATCTTTTTAGATGGCACGCGCACGGGAGGCATGCCTGGTGATCTCATCATGCGTCGTGATGATGAATTACCTGCTTATTTTTCTCACGTGCTCTCGCCCCATCAAATTGGGCTTAGGGAAGTACTAGGAGCTGCGCAATTGCGAGGATTTATGCCAGAAAAGCTCTCACTGATTGGCATTGAGATTGAGAGTGTCGCCTTTGCCTGTGGGCTGACACCCGCTGTTGAGCAAGCTCTACCTCAAGCAGTTTCGCTCGCCGTGGCAGAAATTGAATCCGCTCTGACCTTGATCCCTCACGATGCATGAAGTAAGTATCATGGAAGGCGCGCTGAATACGGCGACTCGGCTAATGAAAGAAGGGGGAGGTTCGCGTATTACACGAATTGTCCTCACCATTGGTTCCTTGAGTGGTGTCGTCCCCGAATCACTCGATTTTGCCTTTCGTTCTCTGACATCAAAGGGTATTGCTAAGGGAGCCACTCTCGTCATCAATTCAATTGAGGCGCGGTGTCGGTGCGAATCATGCGGTATCGACTTTGATTTCACCCCAAACGGCTACCTCTGCCCCCAATGTGGCGAACCCAGCATGACTCTCTTGCAAGGACGCGAACTCGAATTATCAACCATCGAATGGATTTAAATTATGTGTAAAGAATGCGGATGCAACAACGATACCGACGAAACAAACGTCATCATCAACGGTCATGCTCACGAGCAGCACCAGTATCAACATCAGAGCCATGCTCATGCCCACCCTCACACCGAGCATATTCATCTGCCCATCCTCGATGCCAATGACAGACTCGCCGAACGAAATAGAGGCTTCTTTGAGGCAAAAAATCTTTGGGTCATCAACGTCCTCTCATCGCCTGGCTCGGGTAAGACTGCATTACTCCAACAAACGGCAACCCTCCTCAAAGGTCGCTTGCGCATTGGCATCATCGTCGGTGATTTAGCGACAGAGAATGATGCAGAACGCCTCAAAAAAGCCGACATCCCCGTCATTCAAATCACGACGGGCAACATGTGCCATCTCGATGCAGGCATGATTGCTCAAGCAGCTCAAGAATTGCCACTCGACGATCTAGATGTCCTCATTATTGAAAATGTTGGCAATCTTGTCTGCCCTGCCGCCTATGATCTAGGGGAAAACCTCCGCGTCGTCCTGCTCTCCACAACCGAGGGGGAGGATAAACCGCTCAAATACCCCCCCATGTTTCATACGGCAAATATTGCAATCATCACCAAAATGGATCTTGCCGATGCCACAGGGTTTGATCACCAACAGGCTCTCGATAATCTCGCCAAAGTCGCCCATCACGCCCACATTGTCGCACTCTCGGCAAAAACAGGCGAGGGGATGCAGGCATGGTGCGAGGAAATCATCGCCCAGAGACACCAATGGCAACATAATCAACAACACCCACATCATCACGACTCATGACCCATCAACGGCTCCATATCCGTATTAGCGGAGCCGTTCAGGGTGTCGGATTTCGCCCCTTTCTGTATCGTCTCCTCACCGAAAACCATCTCTCGGGGAATATCAGAAATTTCACGGGGGGCGTTGAGCTGGATGCCGAGGGCGAGGCAACGACTCTCCAATCGCTCTTACTCTGCATTCAACTTGAGAAGCCTCCCCTTGCTCGCATTTTTGGGCTCGAACCTCGCTGGCTCCCCCCCCTGGGGCTCACGGGCATTACTCTCTTACCCAGTCTCCATGAGGATAGCCCCGTTGGCGTCATCCTCCCAGATATCGCGACTTGCCCAGATTGTCTCAGCGAGATTTTTGATCCGTCAGCTCGCCGTTTTGGCTATCCCTTCACCAATTGCACGAATTGTGGTCCCCGTTATACGATTATCAAGGCACTTCCCTATGATAGAGGTGCCACGAGCATGAGTCCGTTTATCATGTGTGAGGATTGTCGTCGAGAATATGAGGACCCGACTAATCGTCGCTTTCATGCTCAACCCATCGCTTGCCCCAGCTGTGGACCTGCTCTACAAGCTTACACTCCCACGGGGCAACTCTTACTCTCAGGTCGAGACAAACAAACTACAGATGATATCCTCGCTCAAGCCGTCACTCGCCTCCAAAGAGGAGGCATCGTCGCTCTCATGGGACTCGGGGGCATTCAGTTGCTCACAAGCGCCGACAACCAAAACGCCGTCACTAGATTACGTCATCTCAAGGCAAGAGATGCCAAGCCCTTTGCCATCATGGTCAAAAATCTTGCCTCGGCAACTCAACTCGCCAACATCTCTCCCCTGGAAGCCCGTCTGCTCACCTCACCCGAGGCACCCATTGTCCTTTTACCCCCCACGACTCACACGATTCTTGCCCCCTCAGTCTCATCTTGTAGTCCTTGGCTCGGAGTCATGCTCCCCTCTACCCCTTTGCATCATCTCTTACTCTCGATGATTGATTGTCCGCTAGTTGTCACGAGTGGCAACCTCAGTCACGAGCCTATCTGTACGACCCACGATCAAGCTTTCACCAAATTAGGGGATATCGCCGACCTGTTTATCCTCCATGATAGACCTATCTTGCGTCCCGTCGATGATTCAGTCGTCCGCATCGTCTGTGGTAAAGAACTCGTTTTACGCCGCGCGCGAGGCTATGCCCCCATGCCCGTTCATCACTTGACTCACACACAAGAGCAAGTCATCCTCGCCACTGGAGCACAAATGAAAAATGCCCTTGCGTGGCACCTCAACGGTCAAAATATCTTGAGCCAACACCTTGGCGACCTCGACACCCTCGAAGCCATGCAAGCATGGGAACACACGCTCGTCGACACTCAGTCACTCTTGAGAACCACCCCTGACATCATCGCCGTAGATGGACATCCCGACTACATCTCGACTCGCAGAGGTGAGGCAATCGCTCACCAACTCGGCATTCCCTGCCAGCCCGTCCAGCACCATATTGCCCATGTCCTGGCATGTATGGAAGAGAATGAAACCCCTTTCCCCGCCATGGGGGTCGCTTGGGACGGCACGGGCTATGGCACTGATGGCACCATCTGGGGCGGAGAGTGGTTTGATATGCGCCATGATGGATGGACGCGTATTGGTCATCTCGCCACTTTTTGTCTACCTGGGGGCGATCTTGCCGTCAAAGAGCCTCGACGCATTGCCCTCAGCTTGCTCCTCTCACTCCCCGCTCATGAATGCCCTATCTTGCGTCAGAGATTAGCGA
The DNA here is from genome assembly GCA_036644695.1 of Akkermansia sp. Lineage (GTDB taxonomy): Bacteria > Verrucomicrobiota > Verrucomicrobiia > Verrucomicrobiales > Akkermansiaceae > Akkermansia. The sequence continues at coordinate 37,687 of JAVXPO010000006.1, forward strand.
GCGCATTTGATGCAACTAGTCTACAAACCTGTCGCCAGATGATAGAGCGCAAAATTAACTGCCCAACGACGACGAGCATGGGCAGACTCTTTGATGCCATTGCCTTTTTCTTAGGATTTAATGGGGCAATTCGTTGTGAGGGCGAGGCCTCTATGTGGCTTGAATCTCAAGCCCTCCGTCACGAAACAAGCCCATACACTCAACACAAAACGTCAACAAACAACCTATTTCACATCAATACATTAGATGACGGCACATTCATCATTGATTGGGCTCCTTGTCTGCATGCTCTCGAACTATCCTTACAACAAAGTCAATCGATTTCTCAAATGGCATGGGAGTTTCATGACAAGCTCGCACAAATCATCGTGACGACTGCTCACCTCTCGGGTAATATCAACATTGCGGTCGGGGGTGGGTGCTTCCAAAATGCCCTCTTACTCGAACGATTAGAGGAGAATGCAAAAAATGCGCCCTCTCCCCTCTGTATCAGCATCCCTCAACGCGTCCCCCCTAATGATGGTGGCATTGCACTGGGACAAATCAGTGCCCTTATCCATCACTACCCCCCCTTCTCACCTCTTTCACCCCTCTCAACTCATGTGTCTGGCAGTCCCCGGTAAAATCATCGAAATCAAGCATAGTGACCCCCTCTTCCCCATCGGCATCGTCGATTTTGGAGGCATCACCCGCGAGGTCAATCTCGCGTGCGTCCCCGAGGCACTCATCGGCAATTATGTCATCGTCCATGTCGGGATGGCTCTGAGCATCATGGATGAGGATCAAGCCCTCATGGCTCGCAACGATCTACGACAACTCGTCGCAGATATCCCTGAGCAATCCATCCAACAGAGAGATTCTCAAATCACACACGACTAAGCTCTTGCGCCCCATCGCCATGCATCCCCCCCTCTCTGCCGACCTTTATCGTGACCCACACGCCGTCCAGCGTTTGGCAGACACCATTGCCGCCACACTCAAGCACCCAATAAGCATCATGGAGGTCTGCGGAGGGCAAACCCACGCTCTGGCTCGTTATGGCATTGAGGAACTGCTCCCCCACGAGCTACGCCTCATCCATGGTCCCGGGTGCCCCGTCTGCGTCACCCCTATCAGCATCATTGATCTGGCTCTCGATCTGGCTCGCCGCCCCAACATCATCCTATGTAGCTATGGCGACATGCTCCGCGTCCCGGGGACATCGGAGAGCCTCCTCTCGGTCAAAGCACACGGAGGCGATATTCGCACCCTCTACTCCCCCACGGATGCCGTCACTCTCGCCCAAAATACCCCTAACAAAGAAATTGTCTTTTTTGCCGTTGGTTTTGAGACGACAGCTCCTGCCAGTGCCCTCGCCGTCACAATGGCAAAACGTCTTGGACTGACCAATTTCTCTCTACTTGTCGCCCATGTCGTCGTCCCCCCCGTCCTCGATCTCCTTTTATCCACTGACACACGCCCCGACGCTCTCCTCGCCCCTGGACATGTCTGTGCCATCACGGGTGAGTCAGAATATGCCCAACTGGCGACAACGCATCAAATCCCCATTGCCATCACGGGCTTTGAGCCCATTGACCTCATGCGAGGCATCCTCTCATGCGTCATCCAGCTAGAGAATGGCACCCATCATCTCAAAAATGAGTACGCCCGCGTCGTCCATCCCGACGGCAACCCGACGGCAGCCACCCTCATGACCCAAATCTTTACCCCCGTTGATCGCATCTGGCGTGGGCTAGGTCTCATCCCACATGGGGGCATGGACTTACGCCCCGCCTTTCATGACTTTGATGCCATCATCAAATTAGGGTTATCCCCCACAACGCACCCCGAGCCCGACTCACCCTGTCGAGCAGGCGACATCCTGCGTGGCATCTGCCCCCCAGATCAATGCCCAGCCTTTGGAACGACCTGTACACCTCTCTGCCCACTTGGGGCGCCCATGGTCTCAAGCGAAGGTGCCTGCGCCGCATATTATCGTTACAAACGTCACTCTTAACACAGACTCATCCCATGTTCTCCTGCCCACTCCCTCATCACAATAATACCTACATCGAGCTTGCCTATGGCGATGGGGGACGACTCATGAGCCAGCTTATCAATGACATCTTCCTCCCGGCCTTTGGGACAGCCCCCAGCTCATTGCACGACTCCGCCGTCCTATCCCCCCCACAGGGCAAACTCGCCTTTACCACCGATAGCTTCGTCGTCCATCCCCTCTTTTTCCCAGGGGGTGACATCGGCTCCCTCGCCATCCACGGCACCATCAATGACCTCGCCATGAGTGGCGCGCACCCTCTCTATATCAGTGCCTCATTCATCTTAGAGGAAGGGCTGGAAATTGAGATATTGCGCCGCATCGTCAACTCCATGGCACAAGCCGCCAAACAGGCAGACGTTCGCATCGTCACAGGAGACACGAAAGTTGTAGAAAAAGGCAAAGGAGACGGCATCTACATCAACACCTCGGGCATCGGCATCATTGAGCACCCATGGGACATCAATGCCACCGCCATCCAAGAAGGAGATGCTATCCTCATCAGTGGTGACATTGGCAGACACGGCATGACCATCATGAGCGTCAGAGAGGCGCTCGGATTTAGCTCAAGCTCGGGACTGACAAGCGACTCTGCCCCCCTTCATCGCTCCGTCCACGCACTCATCGACAGAGGCATCCCCATTCATTGCCTACGTGACATCACGCGAGGCGGACTCTCAACGACCCTCCATGAGCTAGCAGATGCATCAGGACTCACCTTCCTCATCGATGAACAAAAAATCCCCGTACGAGAAGACGTTCGCTCGGCATGTGACCTGCTCGGGCTCGACCCCCTCCAAGTCGCCTGCGAGGGACGCTACAGCGCCATCGTTCCCGAGAAAAACGCCAACCAAGCCCTAGAACTCATGCGCACACTCGCCGTATCTGGCGAAGCATGTCGCATCGGCACCGTCCAAAAAAGAGACACTGCCCCCCTCCTCATGCGGGGCATCCTCGGTCCCATTCGCATCATCTCAATGCCAACAGGCACCCAACTCCCACGCATTTGCTAACAAACCCATAACCCAGCCCATAAGGACGCAAGTATTCCGTTCCGTGTTTACTCACAGATAATCTCGACAAACGCATAATATTCGTCATAATGGACAACAGATTAACACCCCATGGTACAAAAATCATCCGTCGAAAAAACGCCCGAAGCGACTCCCTCCAAAAAACCTGCTGCGAGCAAGGCAACTGGAGCCACAAAAAAGGGGTCCAAGCCTACTTCTAAAAAAGTAGTAGAAGCAACCCAAAAAGCGGCTGATGCCGCCATCGTTAGCATGACTAAAGCTCCTGCTCCCAAAACAAGCAAATCTTCTGCGTCAAAATCATCCTCTGCGAAAATGCCACGAGTCCCTAAGACCAAGAGTGCACCTATCGCCAAGGAAAATAAAGTCACTGCCAAGGCACCTCAACAAACCCCTGCTCCGACCCCAGTCGCTACAGCTAAAATTGTTACGCCTGCTCCTACACCAGCACCAGCTCCAGTGGCTACCTCATCAACTCCTCAACAGGCATCTCCCGTTGTGAGACAAAGCGAGCACACCATCCAAGTGCGCCGCGAATCCTTCCGCCCCAACAGACCAAGCGCAGGACAACAGCAATACACCGAATCTCATAAATCCGATGATTTTGCCCAAGCTCAGCCCGAAACCTTTGGCGGTGGAGATAACGATAATTTTAACAAACGCAACAAACGTCGTCGCAATCGCAACAAACAACAACGAGGCAATCAAGACGAACGCACCCCGCAACAAGGCTTTGCCTTTGCGCCTGACCGCCCCAAAGACCTAGATTTCAAAGACCTCTCCAAGCGCGCTTGGAAAATCTTTTTAGGCGAAGTCACAGAGGAAGGTATCGCCCTCATGGACGACAACACCTCGCGCGAAACAGCCAAACGAGCCTTCCGCATTGCCGAATTCTTCATTATCGAAGAAAATAGACGCAAACAAGCCTCCAAAGCTCCGCTCAAAGATCAACGCTCTGCCGAACAATCAGCAGACGAAGAAACCGAGCAAGACTCATCGGCTGAAAACGCCTAATCATCCCCCCAACATCAAAAACGGGTCTGGTTGCCACCTGACCCGTTTTTCTCCGCTCTCTTATTTTACCGAGTCTTGAGCCATCACTCGCGGCGTTGAGAATCGATCATAATCGTCACTGGTCCGTCATTACAGAGGCGCACCTGCATATCTGCGCCAAATAAGCCACAGGAGACAGGCTTGCCCAATAAGGCACCGAGAGTCTCTTGAAAAGCCTCGTACAAGGGGATAGCGACCTCGGGACGTGCCGCTTTGATAAAGGAGGGTCTATTGCCCTTTTTGATCGAGGCATGCAAGGTAAACTGGCTCACAACGAGAGCATCACCGTCTACATCTCTCAATGAGCAATTCATCTTACCCTCCTCATCTGCAAAAATTCGCATCTCGACTACTTTTTTGCAAAGCCACGCCACATCCTCATTGGTGTCAGCCCCATCAACCCCTACAAGAATCAACAATCCTTTGCCGATGGCACTCACGACAACGTCATCCACTTTGACCTCAGCCTCAGACACACGCTGAATGATAAGTCTCATGATTTTTTTGCAGGGGCTGTTTTGATCAGATCAACACGATTGCCTGCCCTCACGAGCAGAGATAATTCATTGCAATCCTCACGTTTCAAATAATATCCAGCTTGGTTCATTTTCCCCGTCTTACTAGAGGTAATCACAAGTGCTGGTTTGAGTAAAAAAATTGTTTTATCCCCTGAGGCAAACTCTTGAGTCGAGCCCGTCACCTCACGATCTGCATGCATCGCAGATTCTGATTTAATCGTCGTCGTAACATCCTCTTTCCCTGGATCGCGAAACATGTGAATCGGATATGATTTGATGAATTTCTCGCCATCCCATAAGGTAATACGCTTTTGTGGCACATTGACCTCAATTCGATAATCAAGATTTCTCACCTTCAATTTTTGTCCAATTTGCAGACCTTTCAAATCCATCAATTGGTTCAAATACATCAAATAATCAAGTGGGCATTTTGTCTTGCGCGAGACGCCAATCCACGTATCGCCTCGCACCACGGTATAAGTCTGAGCATCACAGGTTTGAGGGTTCAACATCTGACGAATTTTGATACGCCCTAATGTATCACGAGCTTCTGCCCCCACCACATTATCCAAAATCAACAAAGGAGCTAAAATCTTTTCTGCCGCGACTAAATCTCCTTGTTCAGCAAGTATTTGAGCCTTTGCCAATGCCTCTGGACGACGAGGCCATAGAGAATAGTTCTCTTGAGCCATCCCCACTCCAGTTATCCCAATTACCCCAGTTGCGACGAAACACGCCACTGTGAGCACGAGACTAAAGAAGCCCCTTGCGTCGAAAATCGAAAATATTGATTTCATGTGATTTTTGTACCATCTCTACTGTAAACTTCAAGAGGCAGACCTCCCAGGCGTCATCAACCCCCTCAATAACTGTCCTCAAGGAATCACCAGAATCCCTCACCTCATCGACAAGGCGCCCTCGCACACTCTCCATCGGCTCGTGTAACTCCTCCTCATTCACCTCAGAACGACGGAATTGGAAACCATACTGCAATAAGGTCTGAAAGGCTTTGCCTTGATGCGAGAGCCACTCAAAAAAACGTTGTCCATCCTCACCAAATCCCTCTGTATCAATCTGTTTATACACATCAGGACGAATAATTCGTGGTTTCTCTGCCTCGACCCATCCACTACGAACGCGCGTCACACCGATCTTATCCATCGCCTCACTCAAGAGCACAAAAGAAAAGCGAGTCTCGCCAAACGTGTCAATACGTCGGTCAGGCTCATAAATCACGCGCGTTGATTCCAGCGCATACTGCATATCATCCTCGGAATACATAGGGCAAATAACCGTCTAACGATTACGAAAAAAAGCGGCTCCTCGCGTAACGGGGAACCGCCTACTAAGGAAACCAATCCTTATGAAAGGACTTAATTAAGCCTTTTTGGATTGAATATATTCAACAACCTGAGAAACAGATTGAAGCTTTTCAGCGTCTTCGTCAGGAACTTCAACCTCGAAGGCTTCTTCAAAAGCCATTACGAGTTCTACTGTATCCAACGAATCGGCGCCGAGATCCTCAATGAATTTCGCGTCTGTTGTAACCTTTTCGGATTCTACGCCGAGTTGTTCGACGATGATTTCTCTCACCTTATCTTCTATGTCAGCCATGGTGTTTGTAATTAAAGTAACACCCTTCTACATTGTTCGAACATTCTTGGCAACACATTTTAAGTAATTCAACGATATTTTTGACATGAACACGCTTTCTAAGCTCCTTTTAATCTTTTTAGGCGGAGGTCTGGGCTCAGCTCTCCGCTGGGGTATAGATACCTGGGTCATGAGAATTTGGAAGCATTCCCCCTGGCCCATGGGGGTTTTCATCATCAATATGACGGGGTGCCTCCTCATGGGCATCCTCGCGGGTCTCCTCTTACGAGACAAAGGCGAGCACGCTTGGATGTGGCCCCTGCTCGCAACTGGATTTTTGGGGGGCTTTACCACATTCTCTACTTATTGCCTCAACGTCATTCAATGCCATCTGGAAGGGCACACCACCATGGGCATCATCTATGCCTTACTCTCCCTCATCTTAGGCATCACACTCGCCATGGGGGGCTATCTCCTCATGATAAGACATTAACTCTTTAATGCCCTTTATTGATTCCCTTGGGGAAGAACCTTGGGGAAGGATTCACCTAAGATTCAAATTGGCAATCACCCGTAACCCCGTCAAGGTCAAATCTCGATCGACATGATCGATACGTGGCACGCCATGGGAAATAAGGGGGGCGTCTCCCCCCGTTGAGACAACCACAGGATGACATTGCATCTCCGTCTCCAAGCGAATCAAAATCTCTTTAACAAGCCCCCGATAGCCATAGACGGCACCTGCGTGCATCGCCTCCTCTGTCGTCCGACCAATAGCATACTTAGGCTCTTGAGGATCAATTGCCGGCAATAACGCCGTATTGCGAGAGAGATAATCCCCCATTGATGCTAATCCTGGGGCAATCACCCCCCCCTGATATGCTTGATTTGCACCAATCACATCAAAAGTCACTGCCGTGCCAAAATCAACCACAATGGCAGGCGCACCATAAGATGCCACGACCCCTGCTGCATTCGCCAAACGATCTGCCCCCAGCATTTTAGGATGAGGATAATCAATCCCTAGCCCAATCTGCGACGTATGGCTCAACACATGATACGGTGAGGTCAACCATTCTTCTAAAAGCTCAGAGACTCGGGGCACAACTGACGAAACCACCGTAAAATCATATTGTAAGCCCGACAATTCGCGATCGAGCCTCTCGGCATTGATCTCCCTCGTGGGAATAATCACGCGTTGGTCACTCAGGGCATCAACACTCGAAAGCACAAATTTTGTCCGAGTATTGGAATTATCAATCAACAAATAAGTCACGGCTCGACTCATTTACAAGCAGGAGAGATCAACTTCAAGGCAAATTCTGCAACAGCTCTTGCCCCGCCCGTCATATTGGCATCTTCGAGTGCCTTGCGCATCTGTCGCCACACTTGCCCCTCACGAGCCATCAGACGCAATAACGCATCCCTCAAGCCCTGCGAATTTGGCACATATTCGCCCACCTTCAAATACTCCAAAAGCTCTAAATTCCCCTCCTCTTGCCCAGGCAATAAATAATGAATCAGCATCGGGCGTTTCGCCGCAAGTACCTCATGCACCGTCGCCCCACCTGCCTTGCCAACCACAACGTGATGATCCGCTAAATAGTTAGGCACCCTCGTCGTCCATCCGCGCACTACAAGGCGATGACCATACACCTGCCTCAAGGCTCGGATATGGGGATACACCTTGCGAAACCTGTGCCCAAGAATACATGTGACATGGACATCCCCCCCCGCCGAGAGCAGAGCCAATAAATCAGCCGCTGCCTTCTTCGGGCTCCCTTGAGCAAAATATAATACGCGAAACTCTTGTCCACTCACCCACGTATCTCCCCTGCCAGCAGGCAACGAACTCAACGAGAGCGATACGGGGAACCCCGTCACCTCAATACGATCACTAGGCACCCCTCGTTGCTCCATCACCGCTTTGGTCTGCGCATCAGTCACACACCACAAATCAGACTGACTACACACCCATGATTTATTAATCACAATAGAGTCTGTCACCACCGTCACATAAGGCACCCTCAAAGGGTTAGCACTCATTGCACATTTCTTACCATTTGTTGCAAGACGATCCAGCATATAAGGATACAGCATATAGGTCGAGACCACCACATCGGGTCTCCACTCTTGCAGAGTCGCATCAAGATGATGCTCAACCCCAATCAAGACACCTGCCCCAGTCTGAGATAAATCAATCCGATCGCTCCAATCATAAAGCGCACGCCACAACCCAGGGGCTTGAGAAATCACCCATAAATACGCATCGCGCGTCAGCGTAAACATCCGAGGCATCGTCTCTTGACAGACATCCATCACGCGACATTCTGCCTTCCCCACCAAAGCCTCCGCCACCCCTCTCGCCGCACTATGGTGACCCTCACCATAACCAGCAGTCAAAATCAATACGCGAGGTAATTTACTCGAAACCATGTTTGATTAATAACAAATCTCCTCAGTAAAAACAATATAAACCGCCCATCAATTGGTTGGGGGCATTGCCACGACACCCCCATTCCCTCCACAAATCAGGAAGGAGAACCATCAAAGACAAATACGTCAAATGGATTGAGCTTAAAACAAATTTCCTCATCAATATCCACGGGAATGTTCGTAATCCCATCTAGTACCCTCTGGTCATTATAAGCATTTTTGAGAATAAGCTTACCTTTAACCTCAGCAGGAATATCTAGCGCATGGCGCAATGTAGTCGTGAATTCCTTTGCATTCTGGGATGGATTCCTCAGTGTCAACACGCTACGAGACGGTGACCATGATGCCCATCCATAAATTTCGGCTACTTTTGTATTTTCATTCCAAGGCGCACCGCCTACCCAATGGGTATCTGCCATAATATCAATTTGCTTACGATACCATTTAATTGATTGAGCCAATTCATCCCAGAGGACTTCCTTCGTTCCTGTCGTGGTCATCAGCGCATGGTCGATGTAGAGCTCTTGGAGACCTGAGCCACAGCCAAAGGCGCAACGCATCTCGTGCTTGATCGGCTCGATTTCGTTAGGCATCGAACTGGGAGGGCCACATTTTGAAATCATCAGCCCGTGAGTCATCAACGAGTTAATGGGGAAAAGAGGTGAGCTCTTGACAAAGACATTATACACTTTCCAATCTCGGTACGTGATCCATTTTTCGCGATTATTGCCTTCGCCAATAGTCCCGTGATCTGAGCCCTGTCTCCAAATCGAGTCAGCAAACATATACCAAAAGGGTGATGCCCAAGTGCCAACCGTACAGTTAAAAAAGAGATCAGAGCGTCCCTTGCGCAAAATTTGGATTAATTGGAGGATGCCTTCTACATCTTCTTCCCTATTCGCAGCAGGACCTATGGCGTCAGGATTCGGACTAATACCATCAAATTTAAAGTAACGCATATCGTAATCCCTCACCATTTGGAGGCAACGACCACTAAACGCATCAAAGTATTCTTTATTGGCAAGCTCAAAGTTACCAATTTTTTGACCTGGGTGCTTGACGTTCCAGTTATTCAACCGCGCCGCCTTTGAACCCGAATAACCGCCGACAGGCCCCAACCAAGCTCCGATACCTGCTTTTTGCTTGCGTGCCAGCGCATCAGATTTCTTAAACCCATTTGGAAATCCTTTATGGAATTCCCATAAACTATTGAATTCATCCCACCCATCATCCCAGACAAAGGCATCAATATTCATACCTCGCTTTTGAGAAAGCTTATCATTCCATGCTTTCACCACTTCGACAGTTTGAGATTCAGTCATTCGTTTCATGGGATCCAGATCATCGTTGCGATTAATATTGAGCTCATACCATGAGTTATAATGAATAAACGAACGATGGGGCACGGCGCGCTCACGTTCCAGATACGAGAGAAAGGAACGACGTTCCTGCCCTTGAGACATGATGCCAACGACAGAGGAAACACTCCACGTATCACCTCGTTTGAGGGGAGCACGTCTGATCCATCTCCCCTCAATCAGTTCTTGAGAATCATTCGTTTTTAGTCCGTTGATCGCAGCAGGAGTTTCGAGAGCAAAAAAGGCGTTATCACCCACGAGGAGTGAACCATCAGTATTCCCTGATACCTTTATATTTTGACCTTTTACTGGAACATATTGCATGGCAATAATTTCGCCAATCTCCATCTCTTGATTGGCAGTAATTTGCATTTCTTGTCGGAGATAAGACGAATGATCCCTCAAAATGGCTCTCCACTGTACTTTAATCTTTTTATCTGGAGAGATAAACTGAGCAACAATCGCTTTCCCTGCATTTTTGAGAGAGGCCTTCATCGCCTTTTTACTGGGATTTACCTTTTTCACGACAGGCTTACTCATGGTCATTTGAGAAGCAGGCAAAAGAGTCCCATCTTTCATCTTGAGGACAAATAATTCTCCCCCATTAGTCAGGATTTTATGATCCCCTGAATTTAATTGAGCCAGCGAGAGTTTCCCGTTTTTCAACGTATATTTCGCAAGTAAAAGATCGTTTCCTAAGACAATTTCTGTTTGATTAACAGCAATTTTTGCCAAGCCAGGTTGCTTCCCCGGAAAGGGAATCGTGGCAAAAGCAAAAGAAGAGCTTGCCAACAGGAGAACCATTAAAATAAGTTTTCGCATGAATTTCATTGATAGTAATACATTGTTAAAAGCCAAGTTCTTACAATGAATCATTAATTATTTATAAAAGAACAAGAACAATTTAATAAAGTTGTAAGATACCACTTTCAACTCTTATATGCTATAAAAAAAGTAGGGGGATACTACCCCGACTCTGCGACAGATTTCGCCAAAAAATAACCGTCCAGCATCAAATACGGGTCAGGCGTGAACTTGATGCATCGCCTTCGGCTAACGCAACACGTTCACCTCTCGACCTCATTCCTCCA
>JAVXPO010000007.1:0-47736 GCA_036644695.1 Akkermansia sp.
CCATTTCGTAAAGAGCCGATCTGTTCATGACGCAGAGCCCAGAGCCCAGAGCCCAAAGCCCAAAGTTATTTCTAATGAGGTGTTAGTTATAGATCATATTTTTGACGAGTGCTCCCGTAGAGCAATGATCTCACAAGCCCCTTAATGAGATGTGCCTTACTTTCTCCATCAGGTACGGGACGAAGTAAGGCAAAACTTTGCTCATTTTTACCCATCAACTTTTCCATGTGGAAGCCCGAGAAATTATCAATAGGACAACCATCCCGAGAGATTTTTCCCGATTTCATCAAATCATCAAATAAAGCCTCTGCGTCATACGTTTTGCTTAATGCTCCTTGGTGATTATGGATTTTGACAATGAGGGTACCGCCATCACCGACGAAGTTAATCCCTTGCTGACTCATCATATTTGCGGTTACAGCATTTTTACCACAACCAAAGACTAAGGCTCCTTTCCCAGTCAAATTGATAAGTCCCGTCTCCATCTTCCCCTCAATAGCCATGAGTCCTCCATAAATCCAAACCTTAAATCCCCCTCCAAGTTTACCTGCATGAATAAAGCCATGCCTCAATTTAATCGAAGAATGAGGATTTTGTAGCATGATCTCCCCCGCATCCAAGGCACCCTCATTGACCACAATAGATGAAATGACTTTAGATGCCCCAGCAATCTCACCTTTGGCAAATAAGGCTCTCCCCCCATCAATGATCAATGAGCCATCTGCATCCTTCCCTAATTCCATAATAACGCCTTTTTTATTGCCAATGTAGCCGATCCATCCGCCTCGTTGGACAGTGACTTTACCAGGATGAATGTGTCCAGAGTTGGGGTTGACGACACCAATGACAAACCCGCCATTATTTGCACAGAGGCAAGCATTCTCCTTTACTTCAACCAATGATTGAATGCTGATTAATCCTGTTTCAATCTCAGTATCAATCACTGTTGGAGAAAAATATCCAACCTTATTATCGGAGGGCGCACTACACGAAACCATCCCTGCAAAAGTAAATCTATCCAAATTTTTCATATCATCAATTATGGGTTAAAGGAAGCGAGATTTAGCCTATCTTACAGGCTTTATCACACTTTTATTAGGGAACTCAAAAAGGAATAAGTCAACTCAATTCAACCGATTTTTCTTGATTCCGTCATTACCTGAATAAGCGCTCATTCGTTCAATTTTGCAAATCAGGGACATTTATAAAATTTTAATAAAAATTTATATTTTAGCTTGCCATACATTCAACATCGACTTAGTTTACATTATCGACATTCACCTATCCCCACTACAAATACTATGAATAAATCTCAGGAACTCCCCACTTGTGCAGAAGCAGAACAATTAGCTGATTTTGTGTTATTTACACAACGGTCATGCATCTTGAATCTCTCTTCTGAACTGATGGATGGCAAAATTTCTTATCCTCAATTTTTCTTATTAACTTACTTGGCGAGCGAAGGTTTTTTGACAATGTCAAGTATTGCTCAAAAAATGGGGCATTCCACAGCCGCCGCCACGGGAATGGTCGATAAACTACAAGATATGGGTTATATCATCCGCAAATCCGCTGTTAATGACCGTCGCAAAATCATGGTGCAAATCACCGATGAGGGGCAGGCTCTTGTTACACGGATGCGTAACAATATAGCTAAAGATTTGGCTAATATTATGGCTCACGGAGATCATGCTAAGGAAGTCAGTTTCGCTCCTTCTCATAAGACTATCAAAAAACGTTTTTTTTGATAATCCACAGCTTACTGTCACCAAGATTGTAATTTGAATGCCGATTTTTCTGGACTAAAACAAGGAATCGCCAAGAATACATCGCAGAGGAAATTGTTTCCAAAATTATCATGCAAACGCCTGCATTTCTCCAACCAATCCTTGATTATCCGGGTACTATTGCCCAATTCATTGAACGTGTCCCTGATATTCCCGTATCGACTGATCGAATGGAAACCATCCTCAATCTCCAGCCGACACATAGGGCAGAGATCGAACGTCTTGGCATACCATGGAAACATCTGAGACGCGCTCAACAAATTCATGGCAATAAAGTTGCCCTTGTTGGCGATATTGGCTCTAATTATCCCGTTGAGGGGTTTGATGGTCTCGTTTGTTCGGGCGTTGCCGATTGTATCCTTGGCATTTATGTTGCCGATTGCGCTGCGGTCTGGCTCTATGATACAGTTAGTAAGGCTCGTGCCCTACTCCACTCTGGCAAAAATGGGACAAAGCTCAATATTGTTGCCAATGCTTTGACCGCCATGCAAAAGTTTTGCCACAGCAAGCCATCCCAAGTGGTTGCTATTATTTCACCTTGCATCCGTCCACCTCATTACGAAATCGACATCCCAGCTACGATTCGGCAGCAGTTAATTGAGGCAGGAGTACCAGCAGAAAAAATTTACGACAGTAATTTGGATACAGCCTCAGATTTGACACGCTTTTACTCATACCGTATGGAAAAGGGTAAAACAGGTCGCATGTTTGCCCTTTTTGGACGCGAATTAAACTAATTGGTGCCCAATAGAGTCACACCTCAGATCAACAGGTAATTTGACTGCCTGTTGATCATTAAATTCCGCTAATTGCCTTGAGCACTCAAGGCAACGGCAAAAGCTTAAATTCGCAATTATTCTTTTCTATCGTATCTTTAAGTGATACACTATCCCCGTATGGATGAAGAGCAATATACGGCAAAAGAGCCAACGAAAAAAGAGTGGTTCGGTTTTTGGTCTCTCATTTTTATTCAGGTACAAAATGCTTTTAATGAAAAAGCAGTTCAGTTCCTGCTCATCCCCCTTGCGGCATGGCTCTATCTCCAGTCGGGAGAAGGGTTCTCTAGCTTAGAATATCCACTTGGGGCTATTATCGTCATCCCCTATATTCTTTTTTCTCCCCTAGTTGGATGGCTATCTGATTGCTTTTGTAAGGCTCGGATCATCCAATTCATGGCTTTTTTGCAGATTGGGGTCATGGCGTGCATGTGGTATTGTTTTGACCAGCATAATATTTATTGGTCTCTCTTTTGGTTTTGCATTTTTGCCATTCAAGCAACTATTTTGAGTCCTGCTCGCAAGGGAATCGTCAAGGATATGGTGGGCTCTAAATATTTAGGCTTTGCGTCGGGCATTGTGGAGATGAGCGTTATTTTCTCCTTACTCATTGCACAGATTGGCGTTTTCATCTGGTTTGACCATTTATTGGCATCGTCAGGCGATGGGTGGCATGCTGCCTCATATCCAACGATTATTTTTGGATTGCTCGCTATTCCCGTTGCGATTGTTGCCTTATTTCTTCCTCGCTATCCTGTCAATAAAACAAAAAATCGTCCTTTTTCCATCAGTCTATTTTATGAGCACTTTATGCAATTGAAATATTTATGGACTCACCGCGCTTTGCGTTTAAGCGAAATTGGCATTTCCTATTTTTGGTTTCTTGCGGGCGTATTGATGTTAATTACCATCCAAGTTGCAAAAGATAGTACCAATGGCGGTGGCGACGGTTTTGGTATGGCGGCAGCATGGCTGATGATTTGGCTGAGTGGTGGGGTTATTATTGGAGGTTTGGCAGCATCTATTATTTGTCGTAAAAAAAATGAATTGGGGTTGATTCCACTCGGCGCCTTGGGAGTTACCTTTGGGTGCGTATTTCTCTCTTGCTTTGAGCCTCAATCTTTATATAGTAATATTGGTTTTTCGATTACGGGGGCATTTGCGGCTGCCTATCTCGTCCCACTCAATGCTTATCTACAAGATAACTGCGATCCATCTGCCAGAGGCAACGTTATTGCCGCAGGCAACTTAATGGATATGATGATGGGGCTTTTTGCGGTTGGCGTGCAAATGGCAATGAAAGAGCTCGTCAGCGTCCAGACACAGTTCCTCATCCTCTCCATTACCAGCCTCGGAATTACCGTCATTGCTCTACGTCTCATTCCCCGTGAATTTATACGCATGTTAGGATTATGGCTCATGAGCACAATTTATCGTGCCAGAGTCATCAATCGTGATAAGATTCCTGAATGTGGTGGGGTTTTACTCGTCTCAAACCATGTTACCTATGGGGATGCCCTCTTCTTATCCATGGCTTCATCTCGACCAATTCGCTTTATCGTTGCTGAGGAATTTGTCAGCATTCGCTGGCTCGGTTGGTTGCTAGAGCTTTTTAACTGCTTACCCATCTCCTCCAAACATCCACGAGAAGCCCTCTCTAAGGCGATTCAATCGCTTAAAGATGGCGAGGTTATCTGTATTTTCCCCGAGGGACAATTGAGTAGGACTGGAACACTCTGCGCCATGAGGAGAGGTGTCGAAACGATTGCTCGTAAAGCAAAATGCAAAATTTTACCTATCTATCTTGATGAGCTTTGGGGGAGCATTCTTTCCTACAAAAATAATAGATTTTTCTGTAAAATGCCTCATCAATTCCCCTATCACTTTACAGCGGCAGTGGGTGATCCACTCGTTGGGGATAATGTCGCCACAAGCAATATTATGAATACATTGAGACAACTCTCGGCTAGTAGTCTCAGTATCTCGGCTCAGGTGGGTAAAGATCACCTTTTACACAATTTAGAGTCTATCGGCAATGCCAGATTTTTAACTTATGGCAACCAATTCATGACTGGTTCAGAGCTAGCCGCCTGTTTAATTGATGGTAAAAAGCCTGAGGGGAATAAGGGATTTGCCCCATGGATCAATATTTTATTAAATTGTTATGCTGACCCTGAATCCTTGAGAGGACTCTGGATCAATGCTCAACAAATTCAGAGAATCAATGCACTTCAGGAAAAAGAATGCCTCTTGACGAGCGTTGGGTATGAGGAAGTACACGAGACCGTCATTTCTGTACTTTGGCCAATCCTCACAAAACCCCCGTTTATCTTTTAGATGAGGATCAGTTAAGCCTCCCCGAATCGATTACTCAAATGTCAGGATCACTCTATCTGCGTCGCCTCCTCTACGGGCTTGTCCCAAGCCATCGCATCCCCTTCTATGACTTCAGTGGCTCATCCGATCTTGCCCTGCCAAATACAGCATGGAAGCCCTGCTTTAGTACAAGTGAGGGAATCGTCATTGCCATGTCGATGTGTCATAGTGTCTTTAAGTTGGATGATGGTACTGTCCAACTTGGCATGAGATCGAGGACGCGAGGTCGCCTGATGCCTGGATTTTACACCAATGCAGATAATCCCTCCATTATCGAAGGTCCTGCTCTCGAACGCCCCTTTGCCCTGCCCCCACAAATTTATCTGGATGAATCAGGGTTCCTTGTCGAATTGCAACCTGACGAGCAACCCTCCTAAACATATTATAACGCCTTGTCAGTCATGAATAAAACCAAACGTCTCCCCATCCCCCAATACGTTATGACCTTGGCTCATGCTGCGGCATTGAGATCAGAAGATCCCTATCGCAAAGTTGGAGCAGCGGCTCTCGATCAAGATAACCGAGTGATTGGCACCTCTTATAACGGGCTCTATCCTGGATTTGAGGCAACTGACGAATTTTGGGCTAGTCGCGATGGTAGGCAAAAATACATGCTCCACGCTGAGATTAATTTATGTAGCCTCTTTCATCGCGGAGAGGTCAGCGTCGTTGCCTGTACGACCATGCCCTGTACCTCATGCATGCAGGCACTATGTGCTCACGGTGTCAAAACGATCTATTACGCTGAGCCTTATGCTAAATCTGAAGCTCCTGCGATTGCTGAAATGTACGGGGTCTCACTCATTCAAGTATCTGATTATCCCTTGGCGCAACAGTTCCCTCTCGTTACAGACGGACAATAAAAATTCTGCATTTTAACATGAATCTTCCCTGGTTTGATAAGGGGGCTTTCCCTCTCTTTTTAGCCCCTATGGCTGGAGTCACTGACCCCATTTTTCGCACAATTTGTAAGGGACTAGGGGCTGATGTCATGGTGACAGAATTTGTCTCGGCAGAGGGTGTTCTCCAATGTTGGGAGAGGAACAAACGCTATACAGAATTTAGTGACGAGCATCGCCCATTGGGAATCCAGCTTTTTGGTGCAAATGCTAATCATCTAGGCGAGGCAGCAAAAATCATCGTCAATGAACAACATCCTGACTTTATCGACATCAATTTCGGATGCCCCGTCCCCAAAGTCGTCGGCAAAAATGGAGGTTCCTCTCTCTTAAAGGACTTACCTACCTTAGCAACGGTCGTTCGTGGAGCCGTCAAGGCAGTCGGTCATCTCGTGCCAATTACAGCTAAAATAAGAATTGGATGGGATGCTCACTCTATTTGTGCTCTGGAGGTTTGTCATATTTTGGAGCAAGAAGGAGCCTCGATGATTACTATCCATGGGCGCACGAGGACTCAACAATATTCAGGACTTGCTAACTGGGATATAATCCGCGAATGCGCTCGCTCGACAAACTTACCCGTCATTGGCAACGGTGATATTCATTCTGTGCATGATATTCAAAAGATTAAGGGGAAAGGTGACGTGCGAGGGGTCATGATTGGTCGTGCAGCTATGGAAAATCCGTGGATATTCCAAGAAGCCGCTCATTTCCTCAAAACAGGCGAGATACTCCCCCCACAATCTCGTATTGCTAAATGGGATCTTATCTTGCATCACACTCAACTCTCGATTGAGTCTAAGCGATATGGTGATGAATTAAACACGATGAAATTCATGAGAGCACGCCTCCTTGCGTACTCCAAAGGATTCCCCGGGGCTAAAGACCTCCGATCACGGCTCGTCAAAGTCTCTTCTTTGGCAGAACTCAATAAGCTACGTGACTTCGTATTGTCTTTGTAAATACGAGGATGCTCTCTGTGTAAAAAAAAGCCTCTAAAAGGTATTTTAGGGATTCGTTCGATTGACTTCGTCGAGCCAACCTGCTTTTATATACAAATAATTAGCTCAGATTTTTTTAACTCTGAGTAATCCCAACATATCAACTTTTTTTTTCACGTGTACTCGAACGAATCCTATATCATTGAACTGTTGTCGGGAGCTGGCTATCTCACCCCCGAAATCATCCAATACGCCAAAGATCAGACGAGTCCGCCCGAGACCTTGCTCGAAGCTCTCATTAGGACAGGATATTTAACTGAAGACATTATTACTCAAGTCTGTGCAACAAACTCTGCAATGGAGGTTGTCGATCTAAGTCAGCATATTATCCCCCCAACCACTCAAGCTCTAACAACCCCAGAGTTAGCAAATCGTTACAAATTTATCCCTTTTGAGGATGACGGTCTCTCACTACATGTTGCCATCGCCGATCCGATGAATTTTGATGCATTGGATAGCATTCCTCAACTGCTCAAACGAGATGTCATCTTTCACGTCGCGACACAATCGTCTATTGATCACGCTCTAAAGGAACTCTACGCGGGGAAAGACCAAAATACGCTTACCATGGATGGAAGCGATAAATTTGGAATCGAAGAGCAAGATGGAGAAGCCCCTATTATTCGTCTCGTCCAACAAATGATCTCTGATGCCTTCAAAATGCGTGCATCGGATATCCATATTGAACCAATGGAGAATCGCCTCCGCATCCGCTTCCGCGTTGATGGCAAACTAATTGAGGTCGCGACACATCCTAAAAAGTTACTCAGCTCTATCATTGCACGACTCAAGGTCATGAGTACGACGATGAGCATTGCAGAAAAACGTCTCCCTCAAGATGGACGTATCCAGTTAACGCTCGGGGATAACAAGCAAATCGACCTTCGTGTCTCCTCCGTCCCCAGTAACCATGGTGAGAGTATCGTCATGCGTATTTTGGATAAATCATCTTTGGTACTTGGTCTACCTCAGTTAGGTTTCTTCTCTGATGATGAAGCCATCTTTGACAGGCTAATCACTCTCCCCGATGGCATTATCCTCGTCACAGGTCCTACGGGGTCTGGTAAAACGACGACACTCTACGCCTGTTTGAATCACATTAACCGTCCTGATAAAAAGATTATCACGGTTGAAGATCCCGTCGAATATGAACTTTCAGGGATCAACCAAGTGATGGTCAAGGCAGATATTGGCATGACATTCGCCGCTGCTCTGCGAGCAATGTTGCGTCAAGCGCCCAATATCATCATGATTGGGGAAATCCGAGATGCAGAAACGGCAAATATTGCCATCAATGCATCACTCACAGGTCACCTTGTTTTCTCTACCCTACACACCAATGATGCACCTAGTGCCGTTGCTCGTCTCGCCGATATTGGCATCAAACGCTTCTTGATTGCTTCTGCCGTCCGCGCCATTATGGCTCAACGACTTGTGCGTAAACTTTGCGATAAATGTAAGATTGATACCTCCTTGAGCGAACGCCAAGCACAAGTGCTCAATATCGATGTATCGAGAATCCAACCAGGTAAAATCAAAGGTCCTTGCGGATGTGATTTTTGCCGTAATGGTGGCTTTAAGGGACGCTTAGGGCTCTTTGAAATCTTTGAAATTGATGATGAGGTACGCCACATGATCAATGAAAACCTAACCACGCCTCAACTACGACGTCGAGCTCGTGAATTGGGCATGCGCACCTTGCGCGAAGATGGCGTTCGCAAAATCCTTGCAAGCCTAACTTCCCCAGACGAAGTCTTTAATGTCACCATGGGGGACGCCAACTAATCCTCTGCAACTATTCACATTTCAGCAACATGGACACAAATCTTACATTGGAACTTTTTATCGGTAGAGGGATGATTGATCATTCTCTAGCTCGCGATATTAAAGAGGAAATGAGCAACAGTGGTAAAGACCTCCCAGAGGTTTTGACCGACTTTGGCGTACTTGGCAACAAAGACGATATTTGGCAAGTCATTGCCAATGAACTCGGCGTCGAATCTATCTCACTAGATAATTTTACACCAACCCCTGAGGTCATCGCAGAGATTCCCGCATCTCAAGCTCGATTACATGGGGTACTCCCCATACGTAGCGCACTTGAGGGCTTATACGTCTGTCTCATTGACCCCCTCAATCCACAGACCGCAGAGGACTTGCGCTTTGCTATCGGCAAAGACATCAATATCCTCATTGCTCCCGATTATCAGGTACAGGCTCGCATCAATGAATGCTACGGCGGTGAAGCCGCCGCTATGTCTGACCTCATGAGCGAACTGGATAAAATTCAAATTACAGATACCGACGGGGGAGATGAATCCTCCTCTGTACCCATTATTCGCTTCGTTGACCTCGTCCTGACTCAAGCTATCAAAGAAAAAGCCTCTGATATTCACTTTGAACCATTTGAGAAAGAATTCAAAATCCGCTATCGCGTTGATGGTTCTCTTTATGAAATGCAGCCCCCTCCTGTCGCGTTAGCTATTCCCGTCATCTCTCGAGTCAAAGTCATGGCTAACATGAATATTGCCGAACGTCGAGTCCCTCAAGATGGACGTATCGTCAAGCAAATGGGTGATCACTCAGTGGATATGCGTGTTTCCTCGCTACCTACACAATATGGGGAATCAGTCGTACTTCGTATTCTTGATAGATCCTCGGTCAACTTGAACCTCAATAACCTTGGCTTACCTCGTCACATCCATGAATATATCATGGAGACAGTCAACAAGCCCAATGGCATTTTCATCGTCACAGGTCCCACGGGTGCAGGTAAAACGACCACACTTTACGCCGCATTACGAGAAATCAATACGATTGATGCAAAGGTGCTCACGGCTGAAGACCCCGTCGAATATGACATTGATGGTATCGTCCAGATCCCCATTAACGAAGCGATTGGCATGGACTTCCCCATGGTTTTACGCGCCTTCCTACGACAGGACCCTGACCGCATCATGGTGGGGGAAATGCGAGATATGGAAACGGCTCAAATTGCCATCCAAGCATCCTTGACTGGCCACTTAGTCCTCTCAACCCTCCACACGAATGACTCGGCAGGCGCTATCACTCGACTCGTCGATATGGGGTGCGAACCCTTCCTCGTTGCCGCCTCTCTCGAAGGGGTACTCGCACAACGACTTGTTCGTACCATTTGCCCCGATTGCCGTGTTTCTTATGAACCGTCTGCTACGGTTCTCTCCCAATTAGGTGTTTCGCCTTATGAACTAGGTGATAAACGCTTTTATACAGGTGAGGGCTGCGACCGTTGCTCTGGATCTGGCTATAAAGGGCGCAAAGGTATCTACGAGCTACTTGATATCAACGATACCTTAAGTGACATGATTACAGAACGCGCACCAACAGTCGTCATTAAACAAAAAGCGATTGAAATGGGCATGACCACACTTAGAGAAGATGGCTTGCGTAATATTTATGAGGGAACGACTACCATCGAAGAAGTCCTTAAATATACCTAATATCATCCCATTCAGTCTCCCCCACGGATAACAAAGTATCAAACAATCCGATAACTCCACTTATAAAACTAACCCAACCATTACATACTCATGGCAAAATATCAATATTCGGCACTCGACCATAAAGGAGCCCAACAAACAGGCTCTGTCCAAGCAAATAATGAGGCGGAAGCTATCGCCCTCATCAAAAGCAAAGGTCTTTATCTGACAGAAATTGTCGAAGAAGGAAAAGGTAAGCTCCAATCAGCCCCTAAGAAAAAATCAGCTTCGGCGGCTAAAAAAGAAAAAGGGAAAATTGGTGGCAAGATTAAAACAAAAACCTTGATGATTTTCACAAGGCAATTAGCCACACTGATTGATGCAGGTCTCCCCCTTTTGCAAAGTTTAACGGTTCTCGCCAAACAAGAGCCTAATCCAGCACTCAAGGCAACAGTCAATTCTCTGAGTGACTCCGTTCAAGGGGGCTCTACCTTCTCTGAATCTTTGGCTCAACACCCTCGAATCTTCAATAAACTCTTTGTCAACATGGTCAAAGCAGGTGAACTTGGCGGTGTTATGGAAATTGTCTTAAATCGATTGGCTGACTATCAGGAAAAAGCTCAAAAGCTCAAAAGCAAGATTGTCTCAGCAATGGTTTATCCGACGATTGTGCTTTTCATCGCCGTGGGCATCCTGATTTTCCTCCTCTTGGTAATCGTCCCTAAATTCAAAGCTATGTTTGCAGACATGGGCACAGATTTGCCGATGATCTCCAAAATTGTCTTTGGTATGAGTGACTGGTTCTTCCAAAGCCCCATTCTCATCCCCAACTTTATTTGGTTATTTGGTATCATAGCCGTTGGCATTGGAGCCTTCAAAACGATGAGTAAATCTCCCAAGGGTCGTCGCCAGCTCGACACTCTTGTCCTCAATATCCCCTTGATTGGTCCTATTCAAAGAAAAAGTGCCATTACTCGCTTCTCAAGAACGCTTGGTACCTTAGTCACCTCTGGTGTTCCCATCTTGCAGGCACTCAATATTACACGCGAAACAGCAGGTAACATGGTTGTTGCTGATGCAATTGAGCGTGTTTATAATTCTGTCAAAGAAGGTGAATCTATTGTCACCCCCATGAGTTCAAGTAACATCTTCCCTCCAATGGTCATCTCTATGGTCGATGTGGGTGAAGAAACGGGTCAATTACCCGATATGTTGCTCAAAGTCGCCAATGTGTATGACGATGAAGTAGATAACGCCGTAGGCGCGATGACCTCCATGCTGGAACCCCTCATGATCGTCTTCCTCGCAGTTGTCGTCGGCGGTATCGTCTTTGCCATGTTCCTTCCTTTGCTCAAGGTTATCGAAAGCATGGGTTAATACCAACTCGCGAAGAATAAAAATCATCATGCAAAGAAACATCGCTGCTTCAACGGTCAGGCAAGGCTTTACCCTTGTGGAAATCCTTGCCGTCATGATCATCATTGTCATTCTCATGACATTTGTCATTGGGGCATTCAGTTGGGTTGAGACCAGCCGACGTGAAAAAGCCGCCTCTCTGTTTGTCGAACGTATCTCGACAGGACTCCAATCTTATAAAGCAGATAATGGAGAGTTCCCTGATGGTGATGGTGGCTTCGACAGTTCAAATGCGGTCTATCAAGTGCTCTTCGGAGACTTCAATGACGATGGCATCGTAGATAAAGACAAAAAAGGTACTCGTAATACCATCTATGTCGAAGAACTCAATCCAGAGCAACAAAAAGGAAGCGAAGCGCTTGTCTCTAAAGTTAAAGGTAAATTCTGCCTCCTCGACCCATGGGGAGAGCCCTATCGCTACCGTATTGGCTTTGAGCAAATCAATACTGCCGGCAAACCAGGCAAGGGTCAAAACCCAGATTTTGACTTTTGGTCATTAGGTAAAGATAGCAAAGGAAATCTCACCAACAGTAAAGAAAAAGAAAACTCCGATAATATCGGGAACTTTTAACAACGACGAAAAATTAACGACAACACTCCCCTTGTCCTTGTATCTTACAAGAACGAGGGGAGTTGTTTTTTGTAGAAAATGACGAAAGAGCCATCAAATCTCACGCTTGATTTTATTTTATCCTTGCGCCTTGGCATGGCTCGCTTTCTAATAGAGACACGATGCCAAATCTACCAAATTCGATCACATTAGCCCGTATAGCCTTGGTCGTTGTCTTTACGGTTGCAATTAGCATTGCCCCCAAGCATGAGTGGGGCTATCCCCTTGCTCTCTTTTCCTTTCTTCTTGCTGCTTTTAGCGACTGGCTCGATGGATTCCTTGCTCGCAAGCTAAAATTGGTGACGACCTTTGGCAAACTGATAGACCCTTTGGCAGATAAAATTGCCGTTTCAGCAGCTATTATCTACCTAACCGCCGTAGGCTATTGCCCTGTCTGGGCTAGTATCCTCATTATTGGTAGAGAATTCCTTGTTACGGGCATTCGTCAAATAGCCCAAGATCATCAGATTATTATTGCCGCAGATCGTTCTGGTAAATGGAAAACTGCTTTTCAACTAGCTTTTTGTACAGGTGGCTTGCTCGTCATGATGACGACTCGAACCTCTATCATCTTTCCAAATTGGATTTCTTCACTCTCTTATCTCTGCGATCCCACTTTATGTGGTGCCAACTTGTATAATCTGACATTTTGGGGATCCATTATTTTGACGGTTTGGTCTGGCACATTTTATTGTGTTAAGGCGCGCAAATTTTTATTCCAATAATATGGCATTTTGCTTTTCATCTTGGGTCTGGTTATTTTCTCTGATGTCGTTGATGGCGCCCTGTATGGCAGAGCCATCTGCCAATGCCATTATTGCCCCAGAGCCTCTCCCCTCTGCCCCTACAGAAAAGCAACAAAACTTGCAACCTGACGAGCCAGCTCATTCACCCCTCCCCATCGTTCCTTCTGATGCGGCTGATGCCCCAAGCGAAGCACCAACACGCGTCGATAAAACGGGTAAAAAAGTGACCCCTAAAAAACAAACCGATGGGGAATCGCCCTCAGTGACCCAACCCCAACCAACGGATAAAACAACACCAGAAACGGTCTCGCAAAATCTCCCGAACATCACAAAGGAAACACAGATGGATTACACGAGTATTTCATCATCTAAACAATTTATTGTTAAAGGTAAAGATTCGGATTTATGCAGTGCCATTTCTACAAAAGCAGAAACAATTCGCAAAAATTTACTTGATGCCCTTCGTTGTGATAAAAAGTGGAAAGATAACATTTCCATCAACCTTTTTGGAACTCCAGGCTCCCCTTCTCCAGCTAATCCCATCCGACTCGCTATCAATATTTTAGCAGGTAGACCTGCTTATATTATCAATATTCATATTGGACGAGGGATTGAGCTTGATGATCTTTATGGAGCCATCACGACAATGCTACTCTACGAAATGATGCTACAAGAGGTTGATGTCGATGGCCTCCCTGACAATATTGCCCTTCCGCCTTGGTTGCTCATCGGACTTGAACAATCTATCCTATGGAGGACAGATCTCGCGGATCGCAATCTCTATGCAACGCTTTTTGAACGAGGAGAAATCCTTGATCCTCAAACGTTACTTTTAGAAAAAGACCCGAAAAAGAATCTGGATGCCACGACATATTCTGCATTCAAAGCCTCTTGTGGAGCATTAACGCTTTGCTTACTCAATCAAAAAGGGGGACAAGAAGCTATGATGCGTATCCTCAATGAGGCAATTCTAGGTTCAGAAGATCCCGTTAACCTCGTCAAACGTAATTTCCCTCGCTTAAACCTTACCCCGACCTCACTTCATAAGTGGTGGACCTTACAACTCTCTACGATGGCGACCCCCCCCGTTACCGAGACAATGAGTCTACAAACGACAGAGACACGTTTGACCGAAGCCATTAAAATGCTTCAATACAATGAAAAGACGCGAGTATCTAGTCAATTACAACTTGATAATCTTGATGAAATTCTAAAATTGCCCGATCTCCAAAAACAATTACGCAATGTCGTCAACAATCTTATTTATCTAGGCAATCGTTGTTTCCCTACCTACAAACCAATTATCGTCGAGTATACAAAAATAATTGCACTGATCCAATTGGGGAAATCAGACCCAACTGTACTAAAAAAGAGAATTAAGGATGTCATCGAACTTCGCAAGCGTTCTCAAACAGTTGCCCTACGCGCACGAGATTATATGGATTGGTTTGAAATCTCCAATAAACGTAAATTATCAAATACCTTTGACTCCTATATCTCGACTCTACGACTTTTGAGAGGAAATAACGGTAAAATTGATACCCCTATCTCTAAATATCTCCAACAAATAGAGGAATTATATACCTTACCAGCAGAGGCGCCTACGCCTGACTTTTGTCGTCCGCAGTAATGCACACCCTGTCCTCTTTGTAGATTTACTGCAACTATTTGTCGTCTGACGTGTTAAATGACAAGACGGATGAAGGAATCGCCTGACAATATCGATTTTGAAAATGAGCTTGATACGCAACTCATGTGGCGTATTCGAAAGGGCGATACTCATGCCATGGAATCACTTATTCGTCGTCATCAAGATGTCGTCTACGCGACAATCTCGGGGATGCTGAGGAAACAAGGCGACATTGAAGATATTGCCCAGCAAGTTTTTATTCGCATTTGGCGTAGTGCCTCGACCTACGAACCTTCTGCCAAATTCAAAACATGGATGTTCACCATCTTGCGCAATCTCGTTTTTAATGAAATGAGGCGCAAGCGTCGTAAGCCTGTCCTCTCGTCAGATGCACTTGAAGAGGAGAATGGCATGATACTCTCCATCGACTCTGCCCTATCACCAGATGAGGCAGCCGATCAATCAGAACTAGAGCAGGCAGTGAATCAAGCCATCGACGAGCTTTCTCCCAAAGAAAAACTCGCCTTGCAACTGCGCAGATATGAAAATATGCCCTACGAAGAAATTGCCACCGTGTTAAAAACGAGCGTCTCCGCAACTAAAAGCATCCTCTTCCGAGCAAGAAATCAACTCAAAGAAAAGTTATCCCACTTTTTAGGAGAATAAAACCTGTTTACAAATAGGATACAACGGGATTCCTTGGCTTCTTGCTCGCCCCTCCAATCAAGTGAGATTCTCTGTCCCATTCTTGGAGTTACTGATCTTGACTAACAGACATATCAGGTTGAAGAGGCATCACCGAGGCAGACATTGAACTATTATCATTACTCGCAGGATCAGGTAATGCTACGGGTGTAATCGTAGGTGATGATATCGTCGCTGGTGTCGTAACGGGGGCGGAGATCGGAGTTGAATCCTCTGGTCTAATCACCGTAGGAGCTACAGGAGTCGAGCCAGATTGACGAGCATAAGCACGACCTCTACTAATCAAGTCAGACACTGTCACGATTTGGAATCCTCTATTTTGCAATCCACGTACAATCCCCTCAACTGCATCAACTGAGGAAGCATGAATATCATGAAGCAAAATAATAGAACCAGGCTTGGCGCCATTCACGGCACGAGAGATCACCACGGATACCCCAGGCTTGCGCCAGTCAACCGTATCCACATCCCACAATACCGCTGTTGCACCAAAACGATCTCGCATCCATGAGCACAGAGCAGAATTAGAAGCTCCATAAGGGGGACGAATCAATTTAGGAGTCACGCCACAAGCACTCTCAATCGCGTTGCCTGCCTTAATCAAATCAGACTCAATAACTGCTCTCGACGAATGACTCATATTCAAGTGGTTCCACGTATGATTGCCAATCTCATGCCCTGAGGCATTCATGCGACGCAAGATGGCAGGTGAGCGTTGAGCATTTAATCCTAACACAAAGAAAGTCCCCTTAGCATTGTAGCGATCCAGAATATCTAAAACTCGAGGAGTCAACGAACCATGAGGTCCATCATCAAAGGTCAATGCAACCACTTTATCAGGGATGGACACGCGAGCAACCCGGGCACCAGGCATCATCGGCTTCGATGGTTTGGCTGGCATAGCCTGAGGAATAACAACGGGAATCGATGTTTTTGACGTTTTGGCATCAGATGTTGGAGCAACAGGCACTTGTGCGTCTTTCTTCAAAACGGGCTTTTTAGGACTAGCCTGTTTGACAGCATGAGGACAAATAGTAGGCTCAACTTTTTCAAGAGCTTGTTCCTGATCTACATTCTGATGGAAAGAACAGGAGGCTAGTAACCCAACAACCGCTAAGCACGGGAATAAACGAATTTTCATAACAAAAAATGGATGTGAAGCTTCTTTACTCTCGTTCTCTCTAAATGTCACGCAGAATAAAGAATCTTTCTTATTTTATTCTGGACTATTCATCTCAATATAGCTAACCGACCGAGTTTTGCGAGAATTACTAGGGTCTCGCACCTCTAGCTTCATCTTCTTAAAAAACCAAGTGCCATCCTTCAACTTCATGACAGAATCCATGATAAAACGCTTGCTCAACTCGCCGTTAGCAGCAATGCCATCAATTTGCCACATGGCTCCATTCTCCTTATCAATCCAGACACGAGCCCATTCATACTGCCCCATATTTGGCGTTGGATTCTTAACTTGGACTACCCAACAATCGCGCCCCTTCACCTCAGAGCTACCATCCTGAGGCATAACAGAGCCATTAGACCAATAGAGAAACCTCATTGATAAATCCTCAAAAGTCACATCAGTCCCCGCGATAGGTTGTGCATACTGCGCCACGGGCAAACGTTGGAGAGCACCATCTTTCATCACCTGAATCTCTTGTCCTTTATCCTTAAATCGAAGATCAAACCGTTGCCATTGTCCACCAGTTTGATATTGGAAACAAATCAAATTCTCCCTTAAATTGATATTAAAAGGCACCTTATTACCTTGTTTACGCAACTGTCCTGCCACATTTTTATTATCCTGCATCATCGCACATTGCCGCACATTTTTGAGCAAATCATCTGCACGAGGAGTAGAATTGGCACAAAAGCCAATCCCCACAAAGGAACTCAAGCAAGCAATCAACAAAACACGGCGACAATGAGACATAAAAGTATTCATGGATGCCCTATTCCCATACACATTTTAGCAAAATCTGAAACAACAAATCAAGTCACCCATGAGAAACAAAGCGTTTTCTTGCGTTTCCGCTCATTTTTTATTCCACTTACATCAAACGTTCTTGACTTGTCCTCACATCATCACATTCTACTATTAATATGACACTAAATCAAATTTCAAAAAGAATTGCCTTTTCCTCATTAGCTTTATTCCTAATGGGTAGCTCATGTTGTTTTGCAGAGAGTCGCACTTGGACATCAGCCGATGGCAACAAAACCATACTCGGGACCGCCACCAAATATAACGGGACAAACGTCACGATCACCGTTGATGGCAAAAAACCCGTCACGATGAAAAAAACATTCCTATGTCAAGATGATCAACAATGGCTAGAGGAAAATAAAGAGCAAATCGGCAAGGGAGAAGCTACATCGGCATCAGTAAATAAAGGAGAACCCTGTGCCGTTGCCAAACAATTTGAAAACTGCACCAAAGTATTTTCGCGAAACAAAACTTCAAAATCAATACCAGTCAAACCAAACGCTAAATATTACCTCATCTTATCCTCTGCTAGCTGGTGTGGTCCTTGTTGTGCTGAAATGCCCAATATCGTTAAGGAATACAATCGAAAAATAAAAAATAATCCCGATCTTGAGCTCATCCATAAAAGTGCTGACCGTAATCTTGAAAGTGCCGCTGAGTGGGCTAAAAAAGAAAAAATCAACTTCCCAACAATCGTCCCTGGCACCACTTGCAATGCACCAGTTTTGAGTCTCGACACAGGCAGAGGTATCCCTCACTTATTGATCGTCACGGCGGATGGAGAAAAAGTCATTGAGGGGCACCCTGGTAGCCTATTAGATAATTACGAAAAAGAAATTCGTAAATACGAAGAAAACAAGGGAATCGCTCCATCAAAAAAATAAGTTTTTGTAGATTAAGTCATTCGTGACAAGAGAGGGAGAAAGTTCGGCATTGGTTTTACATCAAACCAAGCCTGACTTTCTCCTTTCTTCTTTTGCCCCCCTGCTCATAATACCTCTATGATTCATTTGCCGATTCGCCCCCGCCGCAATAGAAAAAGCTCAACCGTCCGAGACCTCATTAGAGAGACCTCGCTAAGTGCATCTCATCTTATCTGCCCCGTCTTTGTCCATGAGGGTCAAGACAATCAACCCATCAGCTCTCTACCTGGATGTACGCGATGGAGTCTCGATGGACTCGTTGAGGAGGCAAAGCGCATGCTCGATCTTGGCATTCGAGCCGTTGACCTATTCCCCGCAGTCCCTGACAGCAAAAAAACACCAGGCGCAGAAGAAGCCTATAACCCCGATGGCATCATCCCTAGAGCAATCATCTCCCTTAAAGATAAAGTGCCAGGCATGACCGTCATCACCGATGTTGCCCTCGACCCCTATAATTCAGACGGGCACGATGGACTTGTCGAATTTCGGGCAGACGGTTCTTATGAAATTCTCAACGACGAATCGCTAGAAGTCCTTTGTCGTCAAGCCCTTTGCCATGCCGATGCTGGGGCAGACATCATCTCACCTAGTGACATGATGGACGGTCGCGTCGCCGCTATCCGAGCCACACTTGATACAGAGGCACTCGACGACATCTCAATCATGGCATACACTGCCAAATACGCGAGCGCCCTCTATGGTCCCTTCCGTGGTGCATTAGAGAGTACGCCTAAAACAGGTGATAAAAAAACCTACCAAATGGATCCTGGCAACATCCGTGAAGCACTCAGAGAGGCATCACTCGACGAGGCAGAAGGTGCGGACATCCTCATGGTCAAACCAGCCACTCTTTATTTAGATGTCCTCTCCGCTATGCGTCAGTCAACCACCCTCCCCCTCGCCGCCTACCACGTCAGTGGGGAATACCTCATGCTCAAAGCGGCGTCTGCCTCAGGCTGGCTCGATGAACGGAGCTCTGTCCTAGAAACACTCTTGAGCATTCGCAGAGCAGGTGCCGATATGATCCTCACTTATTATGCAGCTCAAGCCGCAGAATGGCTCCGTGAGGAATCCAGCTACCAATAAAAAGACATTAGACGACAACATGAGCTGGCTCTATCTCCTCCTTGCAGGGTGTTTTGAAATGGGCTGGCCCATTGGTCTTAAACTCTCTCAAGCACCTCAATCATCGACGAATAAAACAATCCTATGGATTGCTGTGTCCGTCATTTGCATGACAATCAGCGGATTTTTCCTCTGGATGGCACAGCGTCACATTCCAATCGGCACTGCCTACGCTGTTTGGACAGGCATTGGTGCCGTAGGCACCTTCATCATCGGCATCTCTTTCTTTGGAGACCATGTCAATGTCTGGAAACTCGTCTCCGTAACCTTCCTCATCATGGGTATTATCGGTCTCAAAATTGCTCACTGATAATAATTCCTCCTCATCCTTTTTCCATTGCATCGAAACAAGTCGCCTCTACAATATCTTTATTCCTCATGAGAACTATCGCTACGATTCATTCCTGCTATCCTGAGAAATTTGGGATTCCTCGTCAGAGTGGCATGGTGAGATCTGCTACAGCTCAAATTATTTTTGAGTCTGAATTTAGAAATCCTGATGCTATTCGTGGTCTTGAGGGATTCTCTCACCTTTGGCTCATCTGGATATTTAGCAAAAATATTCGTCCTAACACCGCCACTGACTGGAGCCCGACAGTAAGACCGCCACGACTTGGGGGAAACACGCGCATGGGAGTCTTTGCCACGCGCTCCTCCTTTCGCCCCAATCCCATTGGACTCTCCGCTGTCGCACTCGACCGCATTGAAATCCACCCTGACAAGGGTCCTATCCTCCATGTTTCTGGCATCGACCTCATGGATGGCACGCCCCTCCTCGACATCAAGCCTTATCTCCCCTTCTCTGATAGCATTCCCGATGCAAGGGGAGGGTTTACAAACGCTACCCTCACGCATCATCTAAAAGTTTGCGTCAACGAGGATTGCCGCAACATTTTACCATCAGATCAGATGAAGACCCTCATCCATACGCTTGAGCTTGATCCTCGCCCCTCTTATCAAGATGACCCCAAGCGTCTGTATGGCTTCCTTTTTGCCAATTGGAATATCCACTTTCGCGTTGATGGCGACCTTCTTCAAATCACCTCTATTCTTCCTCAATCATGAACGCATTTACATCCATTCGTCGTGCTTTTAACAATAATTTTGAAACGAGAGACGAGCTAGGCGCCTCAGTATCCATCTGGCAAAACGGTCAAGAGATACTCTCACTCAACCAAGGATTCACTACAAAAAAATCTATAGGCATGGCTGGAGTACCACAGCCATGGACAAGAGAAACGCTCATCCCCGTCTTTTCTGCAACTAAAGGTGCCGCTGCTGCAACCCTCCTCTTGACTCTTCATTCATTGGGATTAAACCCTAATATGCCCATTGGCGACATTTGGCCGTTTTTCCCTCTTCCTCACTCAAGCTTAGCAGAGCTCATGTCTCATCAATGCGGACTGGCTGCCTTGGAGCATCCTGCCAACCTCTCTGATCACGAGGCGTGTGTTGCCTCCATTGAGCAAACCAAGCCAGCATGGCTCCCCCCCGAGCACGGCTATCACCCTCACACCTACGGGAGCATTCTTGATGAAATCATGATTCGCCTCACGGGGGAAAAGGTCAGCTCATGGTGGGATACCCATATTCGCACCCCTCTCGATCTCGACTTTTACATCACCCTGCCAGAGTCTGAATTTCACCGCGTCGGCATGCTCTACCCTGGCAAAGCAGATAAAGAGAGCCTAGAATCGCCATTTTATCAACAATACCTCAAACCAGGAACCCCTATCTTCAAGGCATTTCACTCTCTTGAGGGGCTCGGCACCGTCCGCCTCATGAATACCGCTAAGGCATGGACATGTGGCTCACCTGCCTTTGGGGGCGTGGCATCTGCTCAAGGTATGGCAAAATTTTATCAGGCCTGCCTTGGCAACATCTCCCCTGACCTCTTCCCACCAATCGTCCGTGAATGGATGCGAACCGTTGTCATTGATGGAATAGATTTAACGATGCTCACCCCGACTGCCTTCTCTTGCGGCTTCATGCTCGACCCCATTAACCCTGCAAACGGACAACTGCTCCGTCATCTCTTTGGGCAACGGGGATTTGGGCATGCTGGAGCTGGGGGCTCTCACGCCTTTGCTGACCCCGACACGGGAATCTCCTTTGCCTACACGATGAATCACATGGATTTGAACGTCCTCCCTGGCGAAAAGACAAAATGCCTCGTTGATGCCCTCTTAACCGACATCAGGGGGTAAAATACCTTATTCTTACAAAAAAGTCAGCAAACTAGCCTCCTTTCGGAGAAAAGCCTTGCTTTTCTTTCGTCAAATGGTATTTGAAGCCATCCGATTTTTCGTCCGACGGGGGCAGGCGCCCCGATTGCCCGTCGGTTTATGGGGCTTTAAGAAAAATAGGTCAGATCAACATATCAACCATTATTAAATGAGTAATACTGAACTGGCGGACTTGATTGACAGCAAGTTCCGCGAATTCCGCGAGGGGTCCATCGTTAACGGGACTATCCTCGAAATCCGTCCACAAGTTGTTCTTGTAGACATCGGCTATAAGTCCGAAGGCGCAATCTCCATCTCCGAATTTGAAGATGAAGAAATCGAAGTGGGAGACCAAATCGAAGTCCTCCTCGAACGCCTCGAAAATGACGACGGTATCGTCGTCCTTTCTAAGGAAAAAGCTGCGCATAAGCAAAACTGGGAAAAAATCGTGGCCGTGTTCCGTGAAGGTGGTCTCGTTAAGGGTAAAGTGAAGAGCGTTGTCAAGGGTGGCCTCATGGTCAACGTTGGCGTTGAAGCCTTCCTCCCAGGCTCCCAAGTTGACATCATTCCTCCGAAGGATCTCAACGAATATGTCGGCAAGGTATTTGAATTCAAGATTGTTAAAGTCAACGATGATCGTAAAAACATCGTCCTTTCTCGTCGCGAAGTCATCGAAGCTGAACGCGCAGAACAACGCCAAAAATTCCTTGAAACCGTCCAAGAAGGCGACAAGGTTGAAGGCATCGTCAAAAACATCACCGACTTCGGCGCATTCGTCGACCTCCGTGGTATGGACGGCTTGCTCCACATCACTGACATGAGCTGGGGTCGCGTCAACCATCCTTCCGAAATGCTTCATATCGGTCAGGCTCTCGAAGTTATCATCCTCGAAGTCGATCGCGAAAAAGAACGCGTTTCTCTCGGTTTGAAACAAATGTCCGACAATCCTTGGGCAGACATCGAACGCAAGTACCCAATCAATCAGCGCGTTAAAGGTCGCGTCACCAAACTTCTCCCCTACGGCGCATTTGTCGAATTGGAAAAGGGTGTTGAAGGTCTCGTCCACGTCTCAGAACTCTCTTGGGTCAAGCGTATTACTCGCCCCAGCGACGTTCTCAAACTCGACGACGAAATCGAAGCCATCGTGCTCTCTATCTCCGTCAAGGAACAAAAAATCTCCCTCGGAGTCCGTCAATTGGACAACAATCCTTGGGACGACATCGAACAACGCTTCCCGATTGGTACGATCATCAAGGGTCAAGTCCGCAACCTCACTCCTTACGGCGCATTCGTCGGATTGGAAGAAGGCATCGACGGGATGATCCACGTATCAGACATGAGCTGGACTCGCAAGATCAACCACCCATCCGAAGTCCTCAAAAAGGGCGACGAAGTCGAAGCAACCGTGCTCGAAATCAAGAAAGAAGACCAACGTGTCTCCCTTGGTATCAAGCAGCTTGAAAGCGACCCATGGGAATCCATCAATGACCGCTTCAAGGTCGGCGATATGGTCAAGGGTCAAGTTGCCAAAATTGCTAGCTTCGGTGCATTCGTCAATCTTGACGGCGACATCGACGGGTTGATTCACATCTCCCAGCTTAGCGAAGAACACGTTGAACGCGTCAAAGACGTGATCAAGGTTGGTGACGAAATTGAAGCTCGCGTGATCAAAGTTGACAGCATCGAACGTCGTATTGGTCTCTCGATCAAGGCAGTTAACTACAATACCGAGCAACTTCGCCGCGAAACCGCTTCATTTGAAGCCCTTCGCCCAAGTAGCGACATGGTCGGTCTTGAACAAGCCTTCAATCTTGCTGCTCTCCAGAGCGAAGAATGGAGCCCATCTGAAGAAGATAATAAGTAAACCCATCAGGGTTTAATCTTCCCATCATCTTCAAGTGCCGTAGGTTACCCTACGGCACTTTTTTTATTAAAAAAAGGGGTTGTGCTTCACAAAAAACCGTGTAGATACTGATATAAGGAATCTACCATGAGTTCATCTATTTTTGCCCGTCTCAGCCCTGAACAAATCGAACGACTTTACAAGAATTGGAGCAATGACCCCGAATCTGTCGAGCCTGTCTGGGCTGCTTATTTTGAGGGATATGCACTGGGCGCGTTAAATGAAGAGATGCCAATTGAGCCAATTGAGACAGAATCATCCAGTCACTCAATACCATCAGAGCAAATCCCCCCTCTGCCACAACAAGACCCCTGCGTCCTATTAGACGAGACGAGCTCTCGTTGGCGCGGACTCGTCGCCTATCTAATGGACTCGTATCGCGTCCTAGGGCACCGCGCCGCCAACTTTAACCCACTCTATCCCCCTGACGACCAAGGGAGCCTTCCCGATCCAAGCCTGCTTGGATTTTCTAATGAAGACATGAGGCGACCAGTCAACATGAGGGGATTTCATCAAGGAGAGCCCTCAACCTTAGGCGACATCCTCGCTTGGTTACGAGCTTGTTACTGTGGTCATATTGGCTTTGAATACATGCATATCGACGACCTCAAGATACGATCATGGGTCGAGCATAAAATTGAGGAACGAGCCGAGCTACCCGATTATGGGGCAAACACTCGCAAACAGGCATTAAATCTCCTCACTCGTGCAGAACTCTTTGAGGAATTTCTCGGCAAAAAATTTATTGGAGAGAAGCGTTTCTCTCTGGAAGGGGGCGAAGGATTTAGCCTCCTCTTAAATGCCGTCCTCGAATCAGCCTCACGCGCTGATGTCCAACATGCAGAGATAGGCATGGCACACAGGGGCAGATTAAATACCCTTGCCAACATTCTCCACAAACCACTTGCCTCTATCTTTTATGAATTCACATCTTCCTACCTACCCGACTCACCCACAGGGGGCAACGACGTTAAATATCACAAAGGTTATGAGTCTATCCGAAGCTTTGATGGTAAACCCATGCTCATCCACATGGCCTCCAATCCCAGTCATCTTGAAGCAGTTGATCCCATCCTAGAAGGACGGGCACGAGCGATCCAACATGACACAGGCGACAAAAAGCGCACGCGTACCCTCCCCATCCTCGTCCATGGCGATGCCGCCTTTGCGGGGCAAGGACTCGTCTGTGAGGTCTTTAACCTCTCCCAGCTTCGGGGGTTCCATACAGGGGGCACCATTCACATCATTATCAACAATCAAATCGGCTTTACCACAAACCCCGATGAGGCAAGATCGAGCCGTTATGCGACAGATGTTGCTAAAACGACACAATCGCCCATTCTCCACATTAACGGAGAAAAACCCGAAGACCTCATCTGGGCAGCTCAATTTGCAATTGAGTTTCGTCAACACTTCGGTAAAGACATCGTCCTTGACATGTATTGTTATCGCCGCCTAGGTCATAATGAAATGGATCAAGCGGAATACACCAATCCTATTCAATCCAAGCTCATCAAACAGAGACAACCCGTCGCTAAACTATACGCTCAAGAGCTCATACAACGCCATGAGTTGACAGAACTAGAGTGGACAAATATTCAACAAAAAATCTGGGAAATGATGGAGCACGAGCTCGATAGCCTCTCATCAGGATCCCCTCATACAGATAATACATACAATCTCTCGTCAGGCAAACGCCTGCTCCCCTACTCGCACGACCCCGTCGATACGGGTATCTCTGCTGATACTATCGCCCATATTGGACAATCGCTCACCACCTTGCCCAAAAACTTCACCATCCATCCCAATCTTGCTAAACGCTTCATGCAACGCCGCATCAACGCCTTTACTCAAGGCACCTCCTTTGATTGGGGCATGGCAGAGGCACTTGCTTGGGGTTCGCTCTTATTAGAGGGCACTCCCGTTCGCATCTCTGGGCAGGATTGCCAACGAGGTACCTTTTCCCATCGTTACGCCGTCCTTCACGATACGCAAACGGGCAATATCTACATTCCTCTCGAACACATCTCTGAAAATCAAGCTGACTTTCGCATCTTTAACTCTGCGCTTTCTGAAGCCTCTGTCCTAGGTTTTGAATACGGATATTCCGTTGCCTCACCCCAGACGCTAGTCATGTGGGAAGCCCAATTTGGTGACTTTGCCAATGGTGCCCAAGTCATCATTGACCAATTTATCTCCTCTGCCGAGACGAAATGGAATCGTTCCAGTGCAATTACCCTCCTCTTGCCACATGGGTATGAAGGTGCTGGCTCTGAGCACTCAAGCGGGCGCATTGAGCGATATTTACAGCTCTGTGCTGACCGCAACATGCAGATACTCAACCTGACGACCCCATCTCAATTTTTCCATGCCTTGAGACGACAGATCAAACAAAATTGCCCTAAGCCCCTCATCCTCTTTACCCCGAAGAGCCTCCTCTCCCACCAAGAAGCAATCTCACCCCATCAAGATTTTTTACCCAACACCTCATTTCGAGAAATCCTCCCCGACCCTGAATCCCCCGCTCCCCAACAAGTCAAACACGCTATTTTCTGCTCGGGAAAAATCTATTACGAACTCATTCGCCATCGTCGCGAAGAAAAAATTGATGATACCCTTATCATCCGCATCGAACAAATCTATCCTCTCGACGAAGACCTCATGAGCCACATCCTTGCGCCCTACAATCACATTCGTGACTTTTGTTGGTGCCAAGAAGAGCCAGAGAACATGGGCGCATGGATTCATCTAAGGACGCGACTCGGACACATCTTTGCCTCCTCCTTCCGCTACGCTGGACGCCCCATGATGGCGTGCCCAGCCGAAGGGGCAAAAACACTCTACCTCGCGGCTCAACAACGACTCATTCGCTCTGCATTTGGAGTACGCCCCCTCAACGACAATAACCTCACAAACAATCTCAATAACCTATGAGTGAAATCATCATCCCAAGCTTTGGCGAATCCATCAATAGCGCAACAATCTCCCAATGGCTGTGCCCATCAGGGAGCCTCGTTACCCAAGGAACCCCACTCGTCACCCTAGAAACAGATAAAGTCTCCGCAGACATTGAGGCAGACCACGACGGCATCCTCACGATCATCACTCCCGAGGGAGCAGATGCACCAATCGGTACCGTCATTGGCACCATTGATGACAACATCAACGCATCCAATTCAAACCAACAGATAAAAGAAACAACGATCATCCCATCACCAACGATCCAGTCACCCTCATCAAGTCATCAGCCAAGATTCACACGCACCCCAATGAGTCCATTACGGCGTACTATTGCTGCTAAACTCGTCAATGAACAACATCAAGCCGCCCT
Organism: Akkermansia sp.; assembly: GCA_036644695.1. Taxonomy (GTDB): domain Bacteria; phylum Verrucomicrobiota; class Verrucomicrobiia; order Verrucomicrobiales; family Akkermansiaceae; genus Akkermansia. The sequence continues at coordinate 26,899 of JAVXPO010000007.1, forward strand.
ACTCACTACATTTAACGAATGCGATATGAGTGCCATCATCGCACTACGACACCAATACAAAGAGCAATATGGAGAACAAAGCAAAGTCAAGCTAGGCTTCATGAGCTTTTTCATCAAAGCAGTAGTTCACGCTCTACAAAATACCCCATCCGTCAATGCACGCATCGATGGCGACAGCATCATTACTAACCATTACTATGATATTTCCATTGCCATTGGCACAGAGAAAGGTCTCGTCGTCCCCGTCTTACGAAATTGTGATCAAAAAAATCATCTACAACTTGAGCAATCTCTCGCCGAATTAGCAACAAAAGCACGCAATAACGCCCTTACCCTCACCGATCTTCAAGGCGGTGTCTTCACCATCAGCAACGGAGGCATTTACGGATCCATGCTCTCTACCCCCATCCCCAATCCACCTCAAAGTGCCATCCTCGGCATGCACGCCATCATCGATCGACCGATCGTCAAAGAGGGGGCAATTGTCATCCGCCCCATGATGTATCTCGCCCTGACCTACGATCATCGTCTCATCGATGGACAACAGGCAGTCACCTTCCTCCTCCACATCAAAGAGTTTTTAGAAAATCCCATTTTACCTATTTAATAAAAGACGAAATAATTAACCGAAGCGGTCATAAAATAAGGCTCAACTAGTCATGAGCCTTTAATTAAGTAAATGTTTTTAGGGCTCTGATCATTCTGATGGAATCCACAGCTCCATCCCAGACGACGACATGTTGGTTTTCAAATTCATTTTGGCTGATTTGCTCTAAAAAGACAGTTGTTATTCCTTCCCCTTCTAAACATCAAATACGGATCTAGTGGAGAACGTGTTGTGTTAGCCAAAGGCGATGCAAAAGTCACAGGGTTGCCCCCCCACTTTCAAGATTTTTATTTAGGACAGGTGTGAATAAAAGGGTAAGATAAAATATGATTTAGGAAGCTAATATATTAACCCAAAATGACCTCAGTTTCCTGAGGTCATTTTTTAATTTAATCAGAACAAATTTTATTCTCCGCATCCGCCATCCTTGTATCCACAAGAGCGACAAGATTTACACTTACCGTCTTGCACATAAGCAAGAGAATGGCACTGAGGACAGATTGAGGCACCATTGAGAATGGAACCCGAGGGAGGCGTTGGAGCTTCCTCTTTATCTTGAGGCTTTGCAGGCGTCGTTACGGGACTCGTGAGCATGCGAGCAGGGAGCACCGTGATACTCGTCTGTTGCATCGATTCGTTAATTTCTTGGCAAGGAATGCAAAAAACATCCTTGAGACGATACCCACCACTCTCTGGGAACAACCAAGCAAGGATTTTAGCAATCAAATCAACGACAGAGGCACACGAACGAATTTCTGTACATGTATCTCCATCGGTGTCGTCACCGACGCGACAAAAACCAGATGGTTCAAATGAGTAATTGCGGAAGCCCTTGACTACTTCTTTCAATGGTACGCCAAATTGCAATGCCGTCGAGAGTAGTTTGCAATACGCCTCAAACATCCCCGAAGCAAAGGAGCCAACCTGCCCTAAACGACCAAAGACTTCACCACAGGTGCCATCTGTATAAACGCCAACTGTCAGATAACCAGTCAATTGTCCACCAACGGAGAATTTCACAGTTTGTCCCAAACGACGACCTGGCAGTTTACGCTGTCTGGGTTTAGATGCTTCGGCGATAATGTCATCAATGGCTTCTTGCCCTCCCTGTACGAGTTGTTGCCAGATATGATCAGCCTTAAAGCGACGCGTCTCTGGAGTATCGACGACATACACGGCATTTGCCTTAGACCCTGCTCGGAAAATGGCGATACACTTGACCCCTAAATGGTGAGACATGACGAGAGAATTATAGATATCCTTGCGAGTCGCACTTACGGGCATATTGACCGTTTTTGAGCAAGCCCCAGAAATAAAGGGTTGTAAAGCACCCAGCATGAAGAGGTGACCTGATGGGGAGATCGAACGTATCCCGTTACCATTCGTGGCAGCACAGTCAAAGACCGCAAGATCAGCTTTTTGCAACCAGGGGATTGATTCAATATGAGCCGAACCACTGACGACGCTCAATTCATCAGCCGTTAAAATAGGTTGATTCGTTTGAGTCCTCAAATAAATGATTTTTTCAATAATCTCATTGAGTGATTCTGATCCCTTAACAAGACGACGCCATGCCAAACGGATAGGTCCAGCCTCTTCGCCACAGGGATCGTTCATCAATTGTTGAGCAACTTCGTCCATGCGTCCACTGCAAGAAGACATCAGCCCATCAAGCCCAGCTACTTCAAAGGCAGCCTCAAATACAAAACCTTCTTCATAACCAAGCGTACGAAGCCCCTCTAAAGCAAGGCGATTAAACATTTTTAATGAACCACCCCCTGCAAGCTGTTTCCACTTCACCAGTGTATAATCGGGTTCAATAGAGGTTGTCCCCTCATCATAACATCCTAATGGTGCCGAGATTGTACCCGTAGGTGCCATTACTGATACAAATGAGTTACGATGGGCTTTGGCATCAATCACTTTAGCCCATAGTTCTGTTGCTTTTGCCTGTAAATCAAGCGCACACGCGATTTTATGAGGATTCATCCTCGCTGGATTTTTGAAACTATTCAGATATGCCTTTAAGGCATAAGAAGCGGTCAAACCTTGAGCCTCAGGGAGGGGTCCACTCGCCTTACTGACAATATCTTCAATTAAGGCATCTGCCTCTGCTTCGGATTTCACTTTAGAGATTGATGATGCCACTTGTTGAGCAGCATTGTGCAAGCGCAAGACTGCTCTTAAATCTTCACGAGTTTCATCATATTCAACATACGCTCCAAGCTCAGCTCCCATTTCAGCAGATGCTGTCCAGCATGCAGCGGTCAATGCACTGCATAATTGAGAGGCAATCCAACGCCCCTCATCAGAATCATACGGGACGCCAAGTGCCATCAAGGCTCCCCCTACGTTTGCATAACCAATCCCTGTTGTGCGGAAGCGGTACGTACCTTCTGCTATTTCAGGAATAGGGAAGCCCCCGTGCTCGACATTTAAGTCAGCGCAAACCATCGCAAGACGCGTGGCATGCACCAATGCATCAGCATCAAAAGAGACACTGCCATCTTTGCCTCTATTTAAGAAACGATAAGCGTTAAATGAGGAAAGGTTACAGCTCGTGTTATTGAGGAAAACGTATTCAGAGCAAGGATTAGAGGTGGAAATCTCACCGAGAGATTTCACAGGATTCCACAAATTGATCACATCATTGTTGTGGACGCCTGGTTCGCCATTTTCCCAAATGCTATTAGCCATCAATTCGAGCAATTCTTGCGCGCGGAAGGTTTTTTCGATACGAGAGGGATTAGTTACCCAACGCGTATAAGTATTGCCATTGCTCGCATGAGCTAGCCAAAAGTCACCTTTCACAGAGACAGAGTGATTTGCATTTTGATCCGAGAGTGTTTCTCCGTAAAGTAGGGCATCCATGTGAGGATCAAATGATTCTTCACTAGTCAAAGGTAGCGAGAGAATCACGCGAGCGGCTGTCTTTTCAGCAGGTGTCCCTGCGACAAGTTTTGCCTCTGCAATTTGCTTTAACTCAACGTGGACGTTGTGCTCACGTAAGATCACTTTAGCAATATCTTCTTGCCTATTCTTCGTATTAATGAAATCAAAAATATCTGGATGATCACTAAACATCAGCACCATACGAGCCGCTCGACGAGTTTTGCCGCCAGACTTGATGGCACCAGCCATCCTATCCCAACCACGGTCAAACGAGATAGGTCCAGAGGAACGTCCCTTACCGCTAATTGGTTCTTTCGAGGAGCGCAATGTAGATAAGTTAATGCCCACACCTGATCCAGATGCAAAAATGCGACCTTCTGTCGTCAGGTGGTCAAGAATTGCCTCCATGCTGTCTGCGACCTCTGTCAAAAAGCAAGCTGAGCATTGAGGGTACTCATAGGACGATTGCAAAGTATACGTTTGCAGATTGCCCTTGGTTCCCTTGGAATGATACGCCTTATTACCGTTGCCCGTGTAGGTGGCGCGCAAATCAGGGCGTCCCCAACGCCATTGCTCCCAATGTCCGATATTAAACCAAACGGGGGAGTTTGGCGCCCAAATTTGCTTAACCAACATTGCCTTGATTTCTTCATTAAAAATCTCGGCATCTTCTAATGAGGCGAAATAGCCTTCTTCCCATCCCCAAACCGTATAGGTATTGGAGATACGATCAAAAACGTTACGAAAACTTTCTTCATACTCATCAGAGCCTGGTTCGCGACCAAACAAGTATTTATCTGAGGTAATTTTAACGGCATTATCATCCCAGTGAGCAGGAGCCTCGACTCCAAGGCGTTCATAAATTGCCTTGCCTGTCTTCCAATCCATGATGCGGACATCACGATGCTCCCACTCGACCTCGTCGTAAGGGAATACTGATGGAGAAGAAAAGTGTCGCGTAAATTTTAAACCGCCCAGCAAATCCTTACGAGGGGGTAAGACGATTTGCTGACCATTGCGTAATTTGAGCGTCGTTGAGATCAATTTAGTTGTCATGTTTAAGAAGCTTTGCTGCGTTTGTTTTGAGGACATTGAGGGGTTGGAAAACTCGTTCGTGTTAGATTTTGCACCGTCTTTCTCATCGTTTTGACGGCGTTCGGATGATCTTTGTACATGATCTTCAAATCGGGTAAAAGAAAAATATTGCATAGGTTAATTTCCTACATACAACATATTGTATGTAGGAACGAGACTCTAGGATTTACAAAGACATGAACTCAACTTGTGGCGTGAATTTTTTTGGGGCAAAAATGATTCATCTCCAACAACGAGCAATTTTATAAATGGGCTTGATGAAAAGCACAAATTGTCCATGATGTCTGCGAATGAAACCGTTGTCAGCCTTTACTTGCTACCTTGCCGGAATATCTATTCTATGCGTCACCCCCAAGCTTCTCGCTCAAGAAAACACTCCAACAACGCTTACCTCTGATCAATCAGATAGCCCTCTTGAAGAATCACAGAAAAATGCTATAGAGCTTCAGGAACCCGCTCGCGCCTTTCAAATTACTGATTCACCCGATAAAATAAAAACATCTGCTACGTCAGCAAATCGGTTTCAAATCGAGTTTCCTGCCCCAACCCCTGGTCTTCCCATGCCCATGAGCCGTCAAGCGATGGAGAATGCTACCATGACAGAAGCCCAAATCACGCTAGGCTTACGTCAGCACGAGGCACTCGTTATTTGCACATGTCTCGTCAATTTCCCCGAAGATGCCGACAAGGACGACATCACGCTCGCCATGCCATTCATCTACAACCTCCCAGAGATTAAAGACAATGCCCTATCTCCCGTCCCAGTCCACCGAATCCCCTTTAAAAATGCGATCAAAAACATCCAAGTGGGTTGCAACGACATCAAAATCGAGTGGCAACTCATGTCGGGACAACACCCTCACGCCGATGCGCCATCTCTACAATCCATCAAAAATGTCAATCACTGGTTATCCTTTAAGCTCAAACATATCAAACCTGGCATCAACGTCATCACAATTACCTTTACTGCCCCCTATCACCAATCTATTGAGGGGCAATTAGGGCAAAATGCCTATTCCTCGCTCTCCTCTCCTCGATTTGACTTCATCACTTCTTCTGCATTAGGATGGAACAAGTTATTCACCGCAGGCAAGGTCAATGTTTTCCCCGAAGAAATGCTCCCAGAATCTCTCCAAATCATCTCTCCGCCAGCAAAAGAACGCATTGCCAAAAGCTCTAAAGGGGTTTTATCATGGGACATTATCTCTCAAGGCGAACGTCTCTCCAACCGCTTTTCTATACTCGTCGGACCTGGCATCACGGCAAAAGCAGAAACTCCTGGTATTTTAGCAATCAACAATCAAAAATACCCTGTTATCAAGGACTATAAAATTGTTGCCAGCTCTAGCATCAACCAAGACCCAGCAGGTAACTCATGCTCCCCTGAGAACTTACGCATGACGGATGGATTTTGGGCAGAGGGCGTACCAGGTGATGGTGCAGGGGAATATCTTGACCTGACCTTGCCTATCCCTAAAAAACTGACAGGATTCATCATTCAAACTGGGGTCTCCCCCCTCGTTCTCTCCAAACACGATACAGAAGCTCAAAAAAGACCTGATATCGCCTTCTCTCTCTACAGTCGTCCTCATACAGTCAAAGTGATTCTTAATGGAGGAGAATATGACTTTAAGGCAACATTAAGAGACGATTGGAACGTCCAAATGATTCATATCCCCTATTTTGACAAGCCTGTCCGCACGATTCGATTAGAGCTTGAATCCGTCTATCCTGGTACATCATCTGACGACACTTATATGAGCTTATTGCTCCCTGTAGCAAAGTAAAATTCGCGTGCTTGACTTTCCTAGTTGCACCTTCCGCCTAGATTTCCTATTATCCCCAAAATCTTTCCTAGTACAATGAGCGATCAGCCTAACCCCACCCCTCCTGTCCTCAAAAAAAGGACTCTTCTCACGACATCTCCAGCCAAGCTAAACACGCATCAATTGGTATCTGAGGCGACCCAAGCAGAGACAATGCCCAAAGCCAGATTTCTTACTCCAGCTCTCCGAGCAAAATTAGAACAAGAACAAGCAGAGCAAGCTCAACAAGAGCAAATCAATGCTCAACGCCTAGCAGAAGAGCAAGAACTCGCTCGTATTGCGCAAGAGCAAGAAGCCATCCGTCTCGCAGAGGAACAAAAACAAGCCCGTATCCTGGCAGAACAAGAAGCTATTCGTCTCGCACAAGAACAGGAACAAGCGCGTATTATCGCTGAAAAAGAAGCAGCGAAAATCGCTCAGGAACAGGAACTTGCCCGCATCGCAGCAGAACAAGAACAAGCTAGAATAGCTAAAGAACAAGAAGAAGCGAGCATCGCCACTCAAGCTCAAAAAGAATCAGAAGCTACCAGTTCGTCATCATCCTCATCAGACAGTCAAGAGCTCGATCAGAAAGTCATCCAAGCACTAGCTCAAATTAAGGAAGCACAAGAGGCTCTCCGCTCGGCTCAACAACAGGCACTCTCCATGGTCGGCAATATGCCCCCTCCCTCAGGAGTCCAAAGTACGCCTCCGCCATCCGCTGAGGCAGAATCATCTCAGCCAACTTCTAAATTCAAAATACCTACTGTAGGAATCAACCCTGGATCAAAAAAAGAAGGCACCGCTCAAAAAGGGAAAAACTCTCAAGCAATCAAATTAACTGCACCAACTTTAAAAAAGACTAGGGACAACAGACTCTCAACAACGACGCCAGCACCAACACTTTCTGCACCAAAACTAACAGCGTCCTCCCTCTCCACGGGAGCATCTGAAATATCTGGTGCTCCCAAAGTAGCATCAGAGTCCACCCCCCCCTCAGCCATTGATGCAACCGATACGCCACAGGAACCTCAAGTAATCCCCCCATCACTTTGGCAAAAAAAATCATTTAAGATTTATGCCTCCGTTGCCGTCGCTGTCGCACTCTTATCGGGAATTATTATCTACGTTAAAGTCTCTGATGCGGCTAAATTAAAAAAAGAAAATATCTATTATACAGAACTGTGTAAAACAGGAAGTGACTTGGGACAAAAATCTGCTGCTCTTGGTGAGACTAAGGGGGGAGACATCCTCAAATACGATGCGACTTCGTTTGGCATCCCCATCAAACCCAGCATGAAGGATGCTAAATTTATCCTTAAAAAAATTGAGAATAAAAAAACGCAAGCAGGTTGGGAAGCCGCAACTCACTTACTCTGTGTGATGGGTCAATTAGATCCTGCAATTGCAGACTTGATCATTACAGACATGGGAGAAAAGCCAAAATTATTCTCTGATTCTCAATATACGATGATGGTCTCAATCCTATCTTCTGACAAAGATGATCAAATCCAAAAGCAACTTGCTAGACTCGTCGATAAACTCGGCAACGATAAAATGTCAGGCAAGCAAAGTATCGTACTCAAGTACATGCGCTATGGGATGGAACCAAAAGATGTACCTGATTTATTGAAATATCTCGCAGATCCAGAAGCAAAAAGTGAATTATCCGTTGCAGCCAAGGCAAGCCTCCGCTCCATCACTTACAATGCTGATAAAGATGGGAAAAATCAGATTGCCACAAATATTATTGAAGAATTAAAAAAAGCTCCTAATTCTGATGATTTACCCGTTCCTCAACGTGCAGCCCTCTTCAATGCCCTCGCGCTTGCAGGCACAGAAAATGCATTAAATTATTTCAAAGAGCTTATCAAAAACTCCAAACAAGATCTCATCCGACTTGCGGTGCGTAGTATGGGGGAATGGAACAATGATTTGGCAATACCTTACATCCTATCATTAAAAAATGATCCAGTCCTCACGAGTGACAAAGTCATTAAAGACGAGCTCATCAAAACTCATCTCCGCATGGCATCTCAAGATACAAACAATCGTACAGATGATCAAGGACGAGAAATCTTCGCCCCTCTCATTGAGGAAGCGCAAAGCCTCACCGATAAGGCAGGCACTGATGAAAAGGCAATCAACGAAGCGAAAAAGAAGAAAATCTTGATTATATCTGCTTGCACAAACCTACCAATCAAACCTTACGTCACTGAGATATTCAATAAATATAAAGCGGATCCAGATGAAAAAGTAGCTGAATCAGCCAAACAAATCGAAATTAAAATGAAAAATCGAGAAGAACGGCTCAAGACGCCTAAAAAATCAACTGCCGATAAAGCAGCTGAATGGAGCAAACGCTTCGGCAATTAACCAACAAAAAGGCAGATATCGTTCTGATATCTGCCTTTTTTGCATCTATCCACTTAATTAAAATTTAGGGACATTCTCGCTTCCCTCGTGCTTTGCAATCCATTCTCTTAGTTTATTGATAAATACTTGTTCGAGGCTATTTTGAGGATTGCCCGCATGGAGCCATTGAGCTGTTGAGGATTGCTCGACAAGCGTTTTGAGTTCCATCAATAAATGAGGGGTGGCGTGATCGAGCATAATCTCTGTTTTTGAGGCATCTCTCGTCAAATCGCTTACGGATCCCTCCGCAATCATCACTCCCTTATAAATGATACCAACATGGTCGCAAACCTCTTGCACCTGCTCAAGTAAATGAGAACAGAGGAAAACGGTAACATCACGCGATTTAACATCCATGATGATATCACGAATGGCACGAGAGCCAATGGGGTCAACCCCAGCCGTTGGCTCATCAAGAACAATCAAACGTGGGTTTTGAATCAATGCTTGAGCAAGCCCAATGCGTTGCAACATCCCCTTAGAGTACCCCCCAAGTCGTCGCCCTGCGGCATCTGTCAAGCCGACAAGATCTAATAATTCGGCGATGCGCTCTTTTAATTTTTTTCCGCGTACGCCACAAAGTTTTCCGTAAAAAGCGAGCGTCTCAGATCCTGTAAAAAACTTATAAAAATAAGGATTTTCAGGTAAAAAGCCCACTTCATTGCGACTATCAGAATCTAATGAAGAACGACCAAATAAAGAGCACGAGCCCTCCGTCGGGCGCAAAAGTCCGAGGAGAGCCTTCATCACCGTCGATTTACCAGACCCATTGGGACCAATCAATCCATAGACCTCTCCAGAGTCAATGGATAACGATACCCCCTTGACAGCATAGACACCAGGTCGTCCCCATGGTGTGAGAAACTGTTTGTGGAGTTTATCAATGACGACGGCTGGTTCCATAAAATGCCCTTATCAATTATTTCTCGACCTTGATTTGAGCCAAACGACGCAAGAGGCATTGACTCATCTCAATCCCCTTTTCAAAAATACTCACGCGCAGATTTTCATTGGGAGAGTGAATCCCAGCATCGGGCAAACATAAGCCTAAGAGAAGGCTATCCGCCCCCAATATTTTTTTAAACTCGTTGACAATAGGAATACTCCCGCCCTCGCGCAAAAGGACAGGCTTACTACCAAAACTCTCTTCCAAGGCTTGTTGAGCTGCCGTCCCAAATTCTGAATGAGGGTCAGAAATATAAGCCTCACCGCCATGCTCACGGACATATTTAAGAGTCGTGCCATCATGGGGTTGATTTTGGAAATGAGTCTCAAGCAAGTCCAAGATACGATCTGGATTTTGCCCTGGTACGAGACGACAAGATATTTTAGCAAATGCCTTGGAGGGGATAATCGTTTTACTCCCCTCTCCTTGATACCCTCCACCAATCCCGTTTAACTCAAGAGTTGGGCGTCCGCACATACATTCTACACCAGTAAAATCAGCCTCTGGCGTCAATTTTTCGACTCCTACGAGCTTGGCTAAATCATCATTTCCCATCCCTGGAACCGTACTCCACATGCTTCTCTCCCATGAGGCAATAGGCATCACATCGTCATAAAAGCCATCAATCGCAACGCGTCCTTCCGCATCGTGACAAGAATCAATCAAACGAGCAAGGACAGTAATTGGATTGGCAACAGCACCACCAAACACCCCTGAATGCAAATCTGCACGAGGACCATTGACACTCAACTCTGCACAAGCCATGCCACGCAAGCCGTAGGAATAAGTGGGGGTATTCTCCGCTGCCATCCCCGTATCAGAGATAACAATCACATCACAAGCCAGCTCCTCTTGATGCTCGCGCATAAACTTGGCGAGATTCTTACTGCCAATCTCCTCTTCCCCCTCAAAAATAAAACTCACATTTAAGGGTAAATTGCCACATTCCTGACGCATTAACTCCTCAACACCGAGTAAATGAGCGCAAATCTCGCCCTTATCATCTGATGCACCACGAGCATAAATGCGCCCATCTCGAATCTCTGGTTCAAACGGATCTGATAACCATTGCTCAAGTGGGTCAACAGGCTGTACATCGTAATGTCCATAAATGAGAACGCGAGGTTTGCCTGGCACCTCAGGTCCGTGGGCAACAACAATGGGATGTAAGGCAGTTGCATGCTTTTGCGCTACAAATCCCATCCCATGCAATTTACTCACGAGCCAATCCGCACATTCACTCACATCCTCTGCATGCGCTGCTTGAGCAGAAATACTAGGAAAACGCAAAAAAGCCATCAATTGATCTAGTCTATCCATGACTGACATATGAACATGGAAACTATCGTAAATCAATGAGAATATGCTTCATTTCGTCAATTCTTCTTCCTTCTTGCTCTCATCAAAAAAAGGCAAGACTCGCGGTCAACCCTGATGAGGACTACTACCATCAGCGTACCTTCACCAAGTATCAAGCATTGCCCCAAAGTTGGTTACACCTGGGGCAGAGCTCATTACTCAAAAAATTATTTAACGATACAAGTTGTGCCGACTGGCGTATTTTCAAAGAATTTCTTTGCCATATCGGCAGGTAGACGCACACATCCGTGACTCACTGGATATCCCGCGACAAAACCAACGTGCATTGCGTAACCAGGGGCAAAGAACAAAGCATAAGGCATTGGAGCAGGGTCAAAATAACATCCAGCAGGGACAGATTGTGCGCGAGCATTAAAATCGCCAGGAACTTTTTCATTTGTTCCTCTACGCTTCAAAACGCCATAAGTACCAGACTTATAATTGGCATCCTTCATATAAATTTTATAATTACCTGCCGGGGTGCTATGCCCCTCTTTGCCCGATGACATAGGCGATTCACCAACGAGAGTGCTACCAATAAAGTATTGAACCTTCTGATGTTTAGTATCAACGATGAGGACACGTTCGCCAGTCGTACCAGCAGGAACATCCCAAAATCCTTGACCAAGAGCCGCTTCAGGAGGGATCTCTGTCTGCACGCCAGCCTTCGCCCCTAATCCACTTAAATAGTTTCCTTGTGAACCATTCAGTCCACTTTTCATGTCTTGAACAAGATCTGAACATGACGAGAGCAAAATACATCCTAATATGGCAAAAGAAATACGAGAAATCATCGGTCTTTAAATTGGAGTGGCTTTTATGAATCGTCATGACCCACTTGTCAAGTCTACCTTCATCTTACGCGTTGCTTTTCAGCCATCATTCAGTAGAATACAGGGACTACGATAACAGTTCATCCATCTTTTTTGACCATGCAAAATAATCTCGATTCCCTCAAATCACTCCTTTTAACTAAATCGGTACGTACGGGCACCTTTACGCTCGCGTCTGGTAAAATATCTGACCTTTATGTAGATTGTCGCGTTACTGCCTTAGATCCGATTGGTGCGACCCTCATTGGCTCTCATGGTTGGGCATTAGTTCGCGACACCATCCTCCAGCAATTCCCAGCCATTACTGCCATTGGTGGTATGACCATGGGGGCTGACCCTATTTCTCTTGCCATTGGGATGACCAGTGCCCTTGAAGGAGCTAAAGCGCCCTTGAATGTTTTCACAGTCCGTAAAGAAGCCAAAGATCATGGACGTGGCAAACGCATTGAGGGCAATTTTGAAGCTGGCAACACCGTCCTTGTCGTCGATGACGTCATCACCACAGGGGGATCTACCTTAAAAGCCATTGATGCAATTGAGGCTGAGGGGGGTAAAGTTGTCGCCGCACTCGTACTCGTTGATCGAGAAGAAGGCGGACGCCAAGCAATCGAAGCACGCGGTATCCCTGTTTTCCCTCTTTTCACAAGAAGCTCTCTTTTGGGATAACCCCCCCTCTCTCTCATCATGATGAAATTTCTCCACACACGTCTCCGCGTCTCTGACATGGAGGCGAGCATTGAGTTTTACTCTCGCTTAGGCTTCAGCATTGGTCGTCGCTCGACCTCTCCAGCAGGGAACAAGCTCGCCTATCTTGAGATACCTGATTCGGCACATTTACTTGAACTGTGCTGGAGCCCCGAATATGAGGTCAAGGTCCCCGAAGACCTCATTCATACCTGCATTGGTGTCGATGACATCGAGGACTATTGTGCACAATTAGAAGCCATCAATACCCCCACTCCTATCTCAATCTGGCCAGAAAACTGGAGAGCAAGCTTTGCCCATGGTGGACTCCGCATGGCATTCGTCACTGACCCTGACGGATATGAAGTCGAAATTCTGGAAAACTAAATTGATCCCTACGAGTATGCTCCCCATCATCATGGGTCTCGACGGCCCAGAACCAACCGCAAAAGAGGCAACTCTCATCAAAGAACTGCAACCTGCTGGATTTGTCCTATTCAGCCGTAACATCATCTCTGCCATTCAAACGAGAGACTTAACCGACACCCTACGCAGTCTCTCTCGCCATACCCCTATTATTGCCATCGACCAAGAGGGAGGACGAGTCGTTAGGACATCTCAACTCGGGCTCAAGTTACCCTCTGCTCGTACTCTTGCCCTTGCAGGTAAAGCAGGCAAAACAAATGCCATTGTCGATTGCGCCTCTGTCATTGCACGCGCCTTGCACTGGTTAGGAATCAATCTCGATTTTGCCCCTGTCTTAGATATTTGCCATGATGAGAGCGTGAGCAACGCTCTCCCCGGCAGATGCTGGGGCAACAATGTTACGGATGTCATCTCGTATGCAGGTATGTTTAACAGGAATCTGTCATGGTTTGGAATGTTAGGATGTGGCAAGCATTTCCCAGGCATGGGGAGGGCGAACAATGACCCACACCACGACCTACCCGTCATCTCTGCAAGTCTTGACGATTTACTGCGTTCAGACCTGCAACCCTTCTCTGCTCTTGCACAAGAGCTCCCCTGCCTCATGACGGCTCACATCCTCTTGCCAAATATCGACCCAGATTATCCTACCTCTCTCTCCTCAATAATCACGCGCCAACTCCTGCGCAATCAACTAGGATACAACGGTATTATCATCACTGATGACCTTTGCATGGGGGCAATTTGCAACACCTACGGTATCCCAGAAGCCGCCATCATGGCTCTCAAGGCATCATCTGACTTACCCCTCATTTGCCATGACGCGACGCAACGAATCACCGACTTTGCCTCTCTGCTCTATCAAACAAACATCCCCGATCAACAAGCAAGCCTCACGCGCATTGAGCATTTGATCAACAAACTCCATCTCCCCCCCCCTGCTGATGATACCACTTGGCAAAAATGTCTAATTGATGCACAAACCCTCTGTGAGCAATTCCCCGAACAAGGAACACCTCTGACGTCATCCCCCGTTCAGTTGATGTAATATAGACTTGGATTTCAAAATATTTAGAGTTATCCTTTGAATCAAGAGAGAGTACATAATATGTCCACAAAAAAACAGTATACAGAATGGCTCTATACTTTAGCAGAAACGCAAAGCCATATTGATTTACCTAAAATAATAAAAGGCAATTCTCCAAAGTGGCGTTCATTATACGACAAGTCCAATAAACAAGAGCTGAAAACTGATGTTGTATTTAAAGATCGTCCATCATATCCTGTCTCTATGGGTTATTACGCCTGTGGAACTGGTAACATCACGACAAGTTATAGATGTTCGTTTATTCTTGATGGAGAACGAACACGAGGTATTGACTATGCTCATGTAAAAAACAGATATATGCTGGGTGATGACAATATCCGTGAAATTGGTTGGCATGAAAATATTGTTTATTATGACACTCAAAGTAAAATCAAGAGGAATGACCATCATTCATTAGGGTATTGGAGTCCTCAAGATTTGGATACATTTTATCGATTTAGTTGCAAGCGATGGCATATTGAATTAATTGAAGAAGGAGAAAAGAGACTATTCTAATGTTTACTTATTTAATTACAGATATTACATCAAAAGAATGCAAAAAATCCTTATCGGGATTCTGGAATCACGTTTGTGAAATAAGCCAGAAAAAAGATTTTCTTATTATTGCTCTTCCATTACTGATGGCAGATGGCTGGCAAACAGAAGTACAAATAAGTCATTGCCTTCCAGGGTACGCCACACTAAGAGACGGAGGACAGTTAAGCTCTTGGCTTGCCGTACGAGGAGTTAACATCAATAGTGGATACACCCATGCTCTCTTTCAGGAAGGAATGAATAAATTCGGCATTAAGGAAGACGAGAAAGGATTTTATAAGCATTTACCAATGCCTTTGGATGCTAAAGAAATTCAGCTCTTTGGAGCATTTCTTTCTTCCATGTCCCACTTAATTTACCGAGTTCAAGAGACAAGTAGAGTAGAATACGAATCTTACAGTGCAGTGATTAATACAGTAAGATCCCTTCATTTAGAACCACTAGAACACATTTCTTACAAAACCCCCTATCGAGAAATAACCGTAGATCTTACAGTAAAAGGAAAACACAGCGCGTCCCTCTTCCAAACTTTTGATCAACATAATCGAGCAGGTGATATTATGGAAATATGGAGTTATCGAATGAAAGAAATTGCTAACACTGGAAAATATAAAACTGGATTAATTTATAATGAAAATGTTTTCCGTCCTGATGAATCGGTACTTAAAGTAGCACGAGGGAATTGTGATTTAGTATGCCCATCTCATAGAATAGATGAAATTCGAGATTTCACCTATCTTTCAATCGCTTAACGAACTCTCTTTTCTGGAGCAAATTATAAGCATCATTAAATGTTTATTTCTGAGGCAAAATAGTTTTGCTAATTTCAATTCTCCCTGCTCGTCTCGCATCTCTGCGGATATTTTCTGCATAGACTGAGGCCGCTCTCTCCCGTCGTAAGCTGGAGAGTGCTGTCGTCAGTTGATCTTTTACCTCGTCAAATTGAGGAATGCGAGAGGGAATTACAGGAGACATTTGCATAAGGTGCCACCCTAATTTACTTTGCACCAAAACGGGAATGTTGGCAGGGATACTCCATAGATCAACCCCAGGCAATACATCTCGATCACGAGTGATGATGCCTAATCGTCCACCATCATGAGCGTTGCGCTCATCTTCACTATATTTTGCAGCCAATTCAGCAAATGAGGTTCCCTTTTTTACTTCAGCAAAAACGGCTTCAGCTTTTTTAGAAACTTCTTGAGCATCTTTATCTAAGGTCGCAAAAAAAATGTGTTTTCCTTGGCGAGATTCAGGGATGGTCATCGCTTCTTTTACTAATTCGTAATATTTCTTTAATTCGGCATCAGTAACGGGAATTGTCTTTTCTATAACTGTAGCAATTTTTTCTTCCTGCTTTAAGCGTGAGGCGACTTGATTGCAAAGTTGTTGCGAGCTCATTTTTTGAGCAACAAGAGCCGACATAAATGCATCTTTGTTGATGAAACGAGATTCTATCCCAGTGACGACTCGCTCAGCCTCAATCGTTTGATCTTTTAAACTTAAATCATTGAGTTTCGTT
The DNA here is from genome assembly GCA_036644695.1 of Akkermansia sp. Taxonomy (GTDB): domain Bacteria; phylum Verrucomicrobiota; class Verrucomicrobiia; order Verrucomicrobiales; family Akkermansiaceae; genus Akkermansia. Next base: position 43,125 of record JAVXPO010000007.1, read on the forward strand.
TTTAAGCGTAAGAGCGAGGCGTCAATCAAATCATTGAGTGCAGCTAATCGCAACGAGGTTTGTTGCATTTGCGACAATCCTGCAATACCATTAGCACCACCTTGAGTTAAGATGCCTTTTTGCCAAGCAATCTCTTCCATGCGACGATTGAGCTGACTTAATGTAATGGGCTCACCATAAACGAGAGCAACAACCTCAGTCTGATCACCCAATTGCTTGGGCATCGGCTTAAAATGAGCATCAAAACGACTCGCCAGATATCCATGCCAAACGTATAAATCCCCAACGAGATATAAAACGAAGACCGAATAAAAGGCGAGTTTGAATGCGAATTTACGAGTAGGAGACATGATTGCCTCAATCTTGTACAACCAATCTCACCCCCAATCAAGCTCCACCGGAGTCACCGAGCCGAGCCGATGCAGGAGGGAGGAAATGACGGAAGCGGGATTTATCAATTGACTTCATATAGGCTTCTTCTGGAGAGACAATGCCTTTTTGGAGTTTTTCCCAAATGGCATCGTCCATGAATTGCATCCCCAACGCCTTACCCCCGACAATGACGTCAGAGAGTTTTTGCGTAGCACCCTCACGAATGATGGCACTCACGGCAGGGGTAGCAAACATGATTTCATTGACGGCAACACGTCCAGGGACATCGCATCTCTTCATCAACAGCTGAGCTACAACTCCACGAATTGAGGCGGCGAGCATCGTACGTACTTGAGATTGTTGATCTGCGGGGAAGACGTCGATAATACGGTCAATGGTCTTACGAGCATTGTTCGTATGCAAGGTACCAAAGACGAGCACGCCCGTTTCAGCTGCTGTCAAGGCAAGAGAAATGGTCTCTAAATCTCGCATTTCCCCAACGAGAACAATGTCAGAGTCTTGACGGAGAGAGGCACGCAAACCATCGGCAAACGAGGGGGTTTGCAGAGGGACTTCTCGCTGGGTAATGATTGATTTGTGGTTAGTGTGGACAAATTCAATTGGCTCTTCCACTGTAATGATGTGGCGCGACTGATTATTGTTAATATAGTCGATAATAGCGGCAAGTGTCGTCGATTTACCTGAGCCTGTCGGTCCCGTCACCAGAACGAGCCCTGATCGCATGTGCGCAAATTGTTTAACTGCCTCCGGTACCCCTAATTGCTCAAGAGTGGCAATTTTTGTAGGAATTAAACGAAAGACGGCAGCTAGCCCATTTTGTTGTTTAAAGTAGTTACAACGGAATCGTGAGTTCTCATCCATTTCGTAAGCAAAGTCGAGGTCACCCTCTTCCATATACTTCTCAAAAGCAGATACGTCGCAAATCTCAGCGAGCATATTGCGGAAGGAGTCGCCACTAAGAATTTCTTCCGAAATGGGGGTCACTGATCCGTTTACACGAATCTTAGGTGGTTGTCCCTCGCTGACGTGAAGGTCAGAACCTCCCTCGTGAACAAGGTAACGGAAATATTGGTCGATAATAGCCATAATTGTAAATCGTTAGATATAAAAATAAGATAGGATAAGTCGCATATTATTTGCCTTTAATCCCCAAGAATTCCTTCATGACTGTTTTATCGTCACTTCGGAATAGACAATCCTCAGCAGTAATTGCTCCTGCCTTGTATAAACTGCGCAAAGAATCATCCATCAGGATCATACCCTGACTCTTACCTGTCTGAATCGAACCAGGAATCATGAATGTCTTCCCTTCTCGAATACAGTTGGCAATAGCTGGGGTATTGACCATCAATTCCATCGCAAGGGCACGTCCCTTGCCGTCAGCTTTAGGAACCAACTGTTGCGAGATGACACCACGCAAAGACTCACTCACCATGATTCTAATCTGATCTCGTTGCTCAACGGGGAAGACATCCAAAACACGGTCAACCGTACGAGCCGCAGAGCCTGTATGTAAGGTACCCAAAACTAAGTGCCCTGTTTCAGCCGCTGTCAATGCTAGAGAAATCGTCTCAAGGTCACGCATTTCACCAACCATAATGACATCAGGGTCTTCTCGGAGAGCACCTCTCAAGGCACGCGCAAATGATTCCGTATGTTTATGGACTTCGCGCTGGTTGACCTGACATCCTTTCGAGGGGAGAAGGTATTCAATCGGGTCTTCCAAGGTAATAATGTGATCTTGTCTATCCTGATTGATAAAATCCATAATCGAGGCAAGCGTTGTCGATTTACCTGAACCGACAGACCCTGTCACGAGAATTAACCCGTTCGTATAACGTGTCAAAGGTATAATATACTCAGTAGGCAAACCAATCTGCTCCATCGTGCGGACGGTCGTATTGATAATACGGAAGCAAATATCATATCCTAAACGTTGCTTGACAACAGAGGCACGATAACGTCCAAATTCATTGGAATAGGCAAAATCCACATCTCCCCGAGATTGCAACCGTTGCCATTCTCGATCTTGTAAAAAGCCACGAGTCAAGGTGTCCGTATCTGCTGAGGTCATAAGTGGAGCTTCTTCCCAAATAGGTTGGAGTTGACCATAACGACGCCATGAAGGACGACTATTCACGGCCAAATGAATATCAGAACAGTCGTAATCCTGCCCCAACTTCAAATAGCCGTCCACATGCGGTAAAATATATTCACTCATGAGCTGTTTATAAAAATTTAAAAGTATTATACTAGTACATTTAGAGTATTTTTGACCAGAAAAAAGTGGCTTCCTTCGCTTATATTTTCACTATCATGGTAAAAACCATCCTTTTAACGCTTAAAAACGACTGGAGATTCGATAATCTATGCTCTCTGTATCCTCACCTATCATTTACGCACTCCAGCAAAAAAACTATAACCTCTCAATAATAAATTTTACAACTACCCATTTATAACTAACACATTATGACGAAAACAGACTTATTTCTGTGGCATCTCGAACAAAAAACAATGATCCGAAGCTTGACTTTTTAGTTAGCTTACCTAAGATAATCGCACTCGAAACGAAAACCGCTTTCCATCTATCTTCCATTTATCTTAATATGGCTAATACCAAATCAGCACTCAAACGCATTCGTCAGACAGAAACACGCACCCTCCGCAACCGTGCGGCTCTGTCTCGCATTAAAACTCTTCGCAAAAAAGTAGCTACAGCAGTTGAACTATCCGACAAGGATTCAGCATCAACCGCCTACAACGATTTTGCATCCGCAATTGACAAAGCAGTCAAGACGGGCAAGGTACACGCTAATCGCGCAGCTAACTACAAGAGCAAGGCTGCTAAAGCTATCGCCAAGATTGCCTAAGCTCGACTTCGGTTTTACGTTTTCATCAAAAGCCGATCTGTAAACCAGATCGGCTTATTTTGTTCATACCGTAATCTTATGGAACAACCATCAAGAAAAGAAATTGCTAAAGGTATCATTGATAGCCCTGAAGAATATAAAGTTTGCGAAGCCTGTGGGTCAATCGTATCCACTCAATCAGACATTTGCCCCAACTGCAATGCCTATCGCTTTGATTCCACGCCTGACGAAGTTGTCAAACAAGCCATCCTCTTAGCATCCAGAGAACAACGCTCGGTCTCCCCTGATGATTTGATTTAATGGCATTTCCTGCGTGGAAGTACTAAATCCCCCCTCCTTATGGGGATACCTCAACAACCTTCAATCATTGCTGTCCATATTTGAGTTAGGATGGCATTGGAACTTGTTCTTACAAAGGATTTGATATGAAGAAGTTGTTTAACAGATTTAAAAAGGGACCTATATACTTGACTAACCATTAAAGTTATTTTTGTGGGCAGGAACGTTCCTGCCCACACCTGTCCTAAATAAAAATCTTGAAAAAAAGTAAAAAGAAGCAAGGCACAAAAAAGGAAGATGGATTTTGAGTTTGTCAGTAACTATACTGACAATAATAAAAAAATGCACTCAAATCCACCTTCCGCCAAAAATCTGACGCAGAGCCCGACTGTTTTCGTCCATCCCATTTTTCATTGATCTCCGTTTTATCTTATGGTAAGAGATCAAACATGGGTTCAATTTTCTTAACCTCTGGGCTATGTATAAGTTTTCTGGCTTTACAGGCTATGTCTCTCTATGCTGCGGAGTCGACATCTCCGCTTCCTTCCTCTAATTCCGCTTATGTTGAGGACAGGGTCGTTGAAAATACGGCAGAAAAGCTTAGACGAAGCGATGTTATTCTTGTCGCTATTTTGTACAAATCCGTCTTCACCAAAGAAGAAGAGTTCCTTTATGCTCGCGTTGTCGAGTCTCTTCGAGGACATATCCCTGTGGAAGCTTTGGTTAAATGGACCTATCCTCCCAATGATCGTTCGCAAGGCTTATCTTCTTCTAAAACGGTATTGCATGAGGGGAGCGTGCCTTGTTATGTTTTGGCCTCTTCCAAACAAGTGGACAGGAGGGGAGAAAAGCCGGATGATTTCGACAATATAAGCGATGTAAGCGGAGTTTATGAGATCAAGAGAGTGATCAGTTATTTCCCTCGAACAGAGAGCGATCCGGGGAGAGCCATGCAAAGACTGATTCACATCGAACCAGCTCGAATTGTCAAAGAATCGGATGAGTCAAAATTTTTGAGGGATTTTGCTTTCGACCCAAATATCAGTAATCAAAGATATATCGACGGATAT
>JAVXPO010000008.1:0-45286 GCA_036644695.1 Akkermansia sp.
ATTCCTCCTCAAAATAACCGTCCCATATCAAATACGGATATGGAGGAGAACGTGTTGCGTTAGCCGAAGGCGATGCATCAGGTTCCCCTCCCCTCCCCTTCTCTACCATCAAGACAGCTTGTCAGAATGAAGCTACTCTTTTATTTTTTTGAGCCACACGAGCAAGAGAGCAATATCTGCTGGGGTAATCCCTGGAATGCGTGAGGCTTGTCCAATTGTAGTTGGATTGATGGAAGAGAGTTTAATGACTGCCTCTTTTTTCAATGCATGGATTTTAGTATAATCTATATTATTTGGTAGGAGATGAGCATCCATTTTAGATATTTTCTCTGCTAGCTTTGTTTGTCGAATAATATGACCTTCGTATTGAATTTCAGTTGCAATGTGCTCCCAATGTTCCACGTGGAACATTTTTTGAAGTTCCTCGGGTAAGAGTTTCCAGTCATTTCCTGGACGTTTGAGCCATAAGTCGAGAGAGACATCTCCATATCTCGTGTGTCTGACTTGTTGGATACCATGATGAATGATATTTGTTTTTTGCTGAATGCTTTGAGCTGTTTGTTGATCGACGAGACCAAGTTTAGCGGCGATAGGAGTCAAACGAATGTCAGCATTATCTTGTCTCAATAAGAGCCTAAACTCAGCCCGACTCGTAAACATGCGATAGGGTTCATTAGTGCCCTTGGTGACGAGATCATCAATCATGACGCCAATGTAGGCCTCATCGCGGCGCAGGATGAGTGCTTGCTCTTGACGAGCTCTAAGAGCAGCATTTGTTCCTGCCATCAAGCCCTGTGCGGCAGCTTCTTCATACCCCGAGGTGCCATTGATTTGACCTGCAAAAAAAAGATTTTGGATCAATTTGGTTTCTAAACTTGGATGGAGCTGAGTAGGGGGGCAAAAGTCATATTCTACCGCATATCCAGGGCGAATCAATTGAGCATGCTCTAAGCCAGGAATGGTGCGAATAAATTCGTATTGTACCCAATAGGGCAATGAGGTTGAGACGCCGTTGAGATAATATTCAGAGGTTCCTTTTCCTTCAGGCTCAAGAAAGACCTGATGGCTTTGCTTATCGGCGAAACGAACGATTTTATCTTCGATTGAGGGACAATATCTTGGACCAATCCCCTCAATAATCCCACTATACATGGGACTTTGATCGAGATTTTGACGAATAATATTGTGAGTGATTTCATTGGTATGAGTAATCCAGCAAGCTTGTTGTTGAGCGATGAAATGGTCATCAGCCCAAGGATTCAAGGTACAAAAAGGTTCAGTGCTCGATGAGAGAATTTGTCTTGAGCGATTGCTAAAGAGGGGAGGGGGGGTATCACCCTCTTGACGTTCACAGACATCAAAGTTGATAGAGTTGCCATTGACTCGTGGAGAGGTGCCTGTTTTTAAACGTTGAATTTCAAATCCGAGTTGTTTGAGATTAATCGAGAGAGAGGAGGGCGCACATCCCATCCTACCTCCATTGGTATGATTTAATCCAACATGGAGTAATCCACGCATAAAGGTACCTGCGCAGATGACGACGCAAGTGGCTTCAAGAGTGATGCCAATGGTCGTTTGAATGCCCTTAATGGTTAATTCAGAGTCAACGAGGAGAGACTCTACATCGCCTTGGAATAGCTCTAAGAGGGGCTCTTGCTCTAGCACCCACTTCATCCGCATGCGATAAGCTGCTTTGTCACATTGGGCGCGTGGTGCGCGGACGCTGGGTCCTTTTGAGGCATTGAGCATGCGAAATTGGATGGCAGTTGCATCCGTGTTGAGCCCCATAGCCCCACCTAAAGCATCGATTTCACGAACGATATGTCCCTTTGCTAATCCTCCGATTGCAGGGTTACATGACATCTGACCGATGGTATCCAGATTTTGTGTGAGTAGGGCGGTTGTACATCCGAGGCGAGTTGCAGCAAGAGCGGCTTCGATGCCAGCATGTCCGGCACCAACGACGAGTACATCAAAATGTGAGATAGTGGGCATGGTCAGTGCCCTATTGAATCAGGAAGCGATGGAAATGACAAGCCGATGAAGCACCAATCTGGCATCAAATGAGGTTGAGACCAAAGATTTATCTGCCTCAAAGCAAGTTTTAAGGGCTGATTTTAATTGAGGGAGTGAAAAACGTTTTACTTTTTGAGCAGCTAAAAAGAGGGGATACGGGCTTAATGTACCATCTTTTTTTAGAGGAATAATGCTCTTTGCATAAGCGGGGATTTCCTCTAATTGCCTTGTAAATTCACGATAATTGAGTGTTTTCAAATGAAGGTGGTCACAAAGTATCTTAGCAGAGACGAGATTGCGAAGCGTGGGAATAATTGCAGCGCGAATGATACTGACGGGTTTTTCCCCATCCTCAAGTTGAGCATCAATCAAATTGATGGCCTCTGCGGTTTTGCAATTCTCAATAGCGCGTGAAATTTCAAAAATAATACCTGAGCGTGTTTGGGAGACCATTTGATCAACATCCTGCTCAGTCACGAGCCTACGATCACCGAGATAGAGGTCGAGTTTCTCAATTTCTGAGATAATCTGACGAGATGATTCGCTAATGCGGTGAATCAAGAGCTCCATCGCCGAGCGTTCCAATTCAAGACCGCGCTCAGATGCTGCTTGTCGGGCAAGGGCGGCAACCTCTGCTTCCCAGCCATCTTGGCTAATATCTGGCTTATTGTATTCCTGAGAGGCACCAGATTTAATCAATAATTTATTAAAGGATTTCCTCTTATCGAATTCTGTTGCAGAGATGAGCAGACAGAGATCATCTGGCAACCCGTGTTCGATTATCTTTTGTAATTGTCGTAACCCACGCTCAGTGCTCTCGGATTTACCCATGACGGAATCGCCAAAAAAAACAGCACCCTTGAGCCAGACAACTTTTCGCCCAGGAAAAAATGGCATCGTCTGTAATGCCTCGACTACCTGATGACAAATAGCAGCAGCATCGTCTGAGTCAGAACAAGCACCATCAATGATTTCATGAGAGAAATCATTCGTTTCTTCCGTCAGCAGGGCAAAATGACGGGAGGCATGATCATTGACGAGCCCATCATCATTTCCAAAAATCGTCATTAAGTGTTGTACTGCATCAACCATAAAGTGATGTCAATTAGAGGGTGAAACAAGCGCGAGGTCAACTCGTAAATCAAGGAATGCCTCAACAACCTAATCTGAAATGCGTAACTTGTTTCAGATCAAAATCGACAATTTGAGTTAGTATCTTTAAGCTTTTCGGTAAAGCTGAATTTTGCTATTTTAAATTTAGGAATATCAGACCATGATAACTTATCTGTCAAGATAGATAGACCTCAGTCGAAAAATTGTATGAAAATGACCGATATGGAATTCAATGATCTACAGCAAGAGGTGCTCGACTTGTATGATACAGAAGAATGGCAAGAAGGATTGTATCTTGAGTTCAAAAGTTCTCAAGGTGGGCTTTCTAAAGAATTTTGGCCTACTTATAGTGCCTTTGCTAACACGAACGGGGGAATTATTATGCTTGGAGTTGCGGATGATGGTACCGTAGAAGGATTGAAAAATCCAGAGGCGCGACATAAGGAATTGGTAGATAACTTAAATAATCCACAAAAGTGTAATGTTAATTTATGTGAAGCTGAAGGGATGATTTGTACGGTATTGCTAGATGATAAAGTTGTATTGGCTGTACGAGTCCCAGTAGCAGATCCCGAACTCAAGCCTATCTATATTAATGGAGGACTCAATAATTGTTACATGCGGCGTTACGAAGCCGATGAGAAATGCAAAGAAGTAGATTTACGTCGAATGCTCAGAGATCATGATGTCGTGACATCAACTCATGCTTCTGCTGATACAGTGATTATACAAGACTCTCACATGGACGATTTGGATGAGACAACTCTACGACAATTTCGTAACCGTATGAAAAGTGCATCACAAGATAATGCTTGGTTGGAGGACGATGACCAAACGTTATTGACAAAATTGGGAGGATTCAGAATAGATAGAAAGACTGGTGAAAAAGGAGTTACGTTAGCTGGCTTGTTAATGTTTGGAAAGAGTGAAAGCATAAATGAGCTATTTCCTCAATTCCAATTGGATTATTTCGAGTATGATGGCTCAGAAGAGAATGATATCATACAACGATGGAGTGATCGTATCACGAATGATGGTACATGGATTGGCAATTTATACCAATTTTTCTTTAAAATATTACCTAGGTTGACCGAGAATTTAAAAATCCCCTTTCGACTCAATCCAGACATGACACGACAAGGAGAGAGCCCTGCTCATGTAGCTGTACGTGAAGCTTTTGCTAACACGTTGGTACATGCTGACTACTGGGGCGATTGTGGTATAAAAATCGTTAAAACGCCAAAAGGAATTGATTTAATCAATCCAGGCACTCTACTTATGAGTAAAGAACGCATGTTTGAAGGAGGCTTTAGTAAATGTCGTAATAAATCCTTACAACGAATGTTTCAAATGATGGGTATTGTGGATAAAGCAGGCTCGGGGATAGACAAAATCGTCAAAGGATTATGGGAGCAATGTTTGAGTTTGCCCATTGTTCATGAAAAAGCCTCTCCTGAACGAATTGTTTGGGAATTGCCTTATTTGAGCCTCTTGCCCCGAGAAAAAGTAGAAAAGCTCATGCAACAGATAGGGAAAGATAAATATGCTACTCTTTCAGGACATGAGAAGCTGATCTTAACCTTAATACCAGAAGATTATGCGATAGGACATAAAGAAATACGCACTTTTTTACCTCTACATCCTGCTGATTTAAGTCATTGTTTGTCAAAGTTAACCAGAAATGGCTACTTAAAAACGGAAGGTGTAGCCCGAGCAACAAGGTACAGATTGATCGTCCCATTTGAGTGGAATATTAGGAGCTCCACACAAAGTGTAGAGCTTGAGGATGGGAACTCCACACAAAGTGTAGAGCTTGAGGATGGGAACTCCACACAAAGTGTAGAGGCTACATTATTGGAAAGTACTAAAAAAGTATTAGGACGAAAATGGATTAGACGTTCTGATTTAGAAGATGCTATCAAAGATTTATGTGCAGAGAATTGGATGACGTGCATACATATGGCAGATCTACTTGGACGTAGTCCTAGAAGTTTGCAGCAAAACATTCTTCGACCTATGGTGGAGCATGGTCTTCTTGATTTGAAATATCCTGATAATATGAATCATCCTCAACAAGGTTATCATACTGTGGCAAGTGAGTAATACCACTTTCATCTCTTATGCCCTAGATGGGTTAATACAGAGATGGCTAAAAAAGCAGGAACTCCCCTTAACGAAGAAGAAATGGTACAGCCAGAGGATTTATGAAATACGATTCGATATTTACTTAATTTATCTGAAAACGTATGTATGAAAGACATCGTTTTAGAAATGCAAAAAAGCATTATCTAAATTTTAATACCGCCTTGAGTTTTTTTAGGGATGGGATAGACTCGCCGAGATGATGCCTCGTATTCGCAAACGGATGCTTATTGCTTTTATTGTTTTTGTAACAGTATTGCTGTCAACTGTTGCGTACTGGCGTTGGTTTCATGAGGATCGGATTAAGAGTGGAGAGTTTAAGCGGGAGAAATATCATTTATCCTCAGGCAATACGTTCACGGCGAGTGATGTGCCTGAGCTGAGCAAGATGAATGAAGAGTTGAGCTCAATTGCGCAACGAGTTTCTTCCTCCATCGTCAGCATTCGTACGGCAGGAGTCACAGATTACAAAAAATTTACACCGATGGAGGGTGTTGTTACACAACGTGTTGCGGTACAAGGCTTAGGATCGGGTGTTATTATTTCACGAGAAGGGCATATTATCACCAATCAGCATGTGATTAATAATAAGCAGGCGTTCCGAGTGACGCTGTCTAATGATAAAACTTATCCTGTTTATTTAGTGGGGGAAGATAAGTTGCTTGATATTGCGGTGTTAAAGATTGACTCGGAGGATCGTTTTGATGCCTTGCCCTTTGGCAATAGTGATGAGGTCAAGGTAGGGCAGATTGTCATGGCATTTGGGAATCCCTATGGGTTGAGTGCCTCGATGACGCAAGGGATTGTGAGTGGACGCGATAGGCGTATGAAGGCATCCCCTGCGAATTGGATTCAGACGGATGCGGCGATTCATCCAGGCAATTCCGGGGGACCTTTAGTCAATATTTATGGTGAGATTATCGGAATCAATACGGCGGTGTCTTCTCAAGATGAGAATATTAGTGGCTTAGGGTTTGCCATTTCCTCAAACATGGTTTTGGAGGCATTTCATCAGATTTGCGAATATGGGCACCCAATGAGAGGGTATCATGGGGTTGAGTTTATTGATAATACACCCGATTTGAATGTTTATCTGAATTATCATCAGTTGGGGGGCGTTATTGTCAATACGATTATCCCAGGCTCACCAGGGCAAAAAGCGGGGCTAAAACGGGGTGATTTAGTGACAAAAATCAATGGAGAGAAGGTAAAAAGTGTTTTAGATATTGTCCAAAAACTTGAAAAGCTCAGTGTGGGCGATCTCATTGAGCTGACGGTGATGAGTTTAGGTAAGGAACGCCAAGAGAGCATGAAATTGGGCGATATTCAAAATGATAACACGATTTCTTATCCGTCATTGGAATTGCTTCAGAATAAAGGGATTAAGTTACGTGAGTTTAGTTTAGTTGAGTTGTCTCATGGGGCACGTGGGGTGCAGGTGACCCAGGTAGATCCTCATAACGAGGGAGCTAGTATTTTTAGACCCAATGACATCATTTATGCCGTGGATAACGAGCCCCTAGGTGGACTAGAGGATCTCGATGCCAAATTGATGCGTGGCAAGGCAGTCTTGAGTGTTTCGAGGCAGTCAGAACGTTTTAATGTCAATGTGAATCTCAAGCGGTAAGACGGCAATTACCCCGTTAGGAGCTTGACGATATTCTTGATTTCATGCACAGTAAGCAGGCTTTATCGCACATTATTATGACACGTCATACCATTTCCGTACTCGTTGAAAATAAGTTCGGCGTGCTTGCACGCATCGCTGGTTTATTTAGTGGACGAGGCTACAATATTCATTCGTTGAACGTGGCCCCGAGTCAGGATCCCAGATTTTCACGGATGACGATCGTCGTCCGTGAGAAGGAAAATGTTTTGGATCAAATCATTAAGCATCTTGAAAAACTGGTCAATACCGTCGAGGTGATTGATTTTAGAACCTCAGAGAATGTCTATCGTGAGATTGTCTTGCTCCGCGTTGGGGTCGATGCCAAGTCTCGCCATGAGGTTACCGAGCTTTGCCAGCTTTTCCGCGCTCAGATTGTCGATGTGACCAAAGATACCTTGACGATAGAGTTGACGGGTGACGAGTATAAGCTGGAGCGTTTCCTCGTGCTCATGGAGGATTATAACATCCAGTTGTTGACTCGTAGTGGCAAGATTGCCGTGCCTAAACCTGCTCAAATTGAGGGTGAAGCCTAATTGTTAACAGAGCATTAGCTTTTGTGAAATACCGTAGAACGTTGAGGCGTCTTACGGTATTTTTTATCTCGTTATTATTTGGATAAGAATGGGAAAGGTAAGACAGGGATTTTTGGCGGATGGTAGAACTTTAGCTCGTTACGGGATTGCGTTTTTATTATGAGTAAGCCCGTTGGTAGTATGAGGCAAAAAAAAATCCATCAAATTTGTAAAGCAGCATTTCGAAAAAAACTGGCGATACGTCGTAATGGATGTCGAGATGCTCGATTCTCTGTTGTCATCCACCCCTTGTCTAAGGGGATAGAGGTCAAGGTTGACTTTGCATCAGATTTTGTAAACCTGGCACAACTTTCATCAGAAGAGTTGAAGGACTTGATCTTACAAAAGATAAGCCTCTCCCGATAAGAGGGCGAAAGAGGCTCAAAAGGTGGGTGAGGTCTGGGGGAGAATGATTGGGATCACTTCTCTTTGGTGACGATGGACCATGTCCTCGGTTGATCGGGGGCTAATCTGTCGCGGATGAAGGCATTGATGGCGTCTGTTGTCATGGTGGCGATGCGTTTTTCCTGAATCTCAAAGTTGTTAGCTGGGAGTCCGTAAAGGCGATCGAGAGCCAATATTTGAGCGAGTGCTCCATTGGATTGTCGGGCGAGCATTCGAGCGGAGAGTGCCCCGGCTCGGGTGCGTTCCAGCTCTTCGGGGCTGATGCCGTTTTTGTAGATTTCTGCGAGGGTTTCCTCAAGTTTCGCGCGAGCTTGATTGAGTTGTTTAGCAGAGGTGCCCAGATAAAAGATGATGTTGCCCGTGTCGAGTCCAATAAAGAGGGTTGAGGAGGCAAAGTAGGCGAGTCCTGCCTCTTCGCGGATGCGAGTAAAAATGGGACCAGCCATGTCAGAGCACCATGTTTGGAAGAGGATTGCCTCGGCATTTTGTTCAGAATGGACGTTGATGCCAGGTAGAGCGACGGCGAGCACGGATTGCTCTTTATCGAGCAGGTCGCGAATCTCTCCTGGTGTTTGCGGTGTCGAGTGAAGCAGGGGAGGGGTTGTGCCTGAGGGGACTTGTCCTAGGGTGTCCTCAATGAGGTTTTTAACGATTTGCTCGTCAAAGTCGCCCGTGATGCAAAGGGAGGCATTTTGCCCGCAAAAGAGACGTTGCTTGTGGTCGTGGAGGTGCTGAGGCGTGAGGGCTTGGATGCTCTCGATGGTGCCCGAGGTGGGGTTACCATATGAGGTGTCACCGTAGGCGGCAGAGCGGAAATTTTTGAAGGTGACCGAGACGGGGTCTTCATCATCTTCCTCCAATTCAGAGATGACCGCCTCGCGTTCTTTCTCAAAGGCATCTTCGGGGAAGGTGGGGTTGAGAATGAGATCAGACAGGAGGTTAAAGCCCGAGGCAATATCTTCAGATAAAACGTGAAAGCCTAATGCAATCGAGTTGTTGCCCGATGAGGCATGGATGCTACCGCCTAAATCTTCCAGATAGTGGGCGATGTCGGTGCAGGTGCGCGTTGTGGTGCCTTTCAGGAGGCACTCAGCCATGAGTGAGGTGATGCCTGCGGTCTCTTTGGTCTCTGTTGGTGGACCTGCCTTAAAGACGATGCAGGCATAGGTCATGGGGAGACGACGATCGGGGTGCAGGGTGATGTTGAGCCCGTTTTTGAGGGTATAGATGGATTCTAGCCCTGATTGGAGAGGGGCATTTTTGTTATCTGTGACTGTATTGGTGCCAGTAGGATCGAGAGAAACCTCGGTTAAGGTCGTTTCGGGGAACCAAGTGTCAGCGACGCGTTGGAGATCCGCTGGCGTGACGCGTTGGATGGCTTGCATCCATTCGTCAGAGTATCCCAAGTTGCGAGTGGCTAACCATTGCCCAGCAATTTCCTCAGCGAGACCAGAGGCAGATGCCATATTTCTGAGCCGTGACGCTTTGATTTGTCGGATGATGCGGGTAATGTCTTGTGAGAAGTCGGCCGTGGAGAGCGTTTTGACACGTTCGAGAATCAATTTTTTGAGCTGATCTCGCTTCGTACGTTCGACATCTGCGGCGATGATGAAGATGCCTTCCTCTGCCTCAGAGAGGGTAATGGACGAGGTGATGTCGTAGGCGATGCCCGATTCATCATGAAACTCACGATAGAGCCATGCCGAGCGTCCTCCGCCCAAGATGCGAGAGAGCAGAGTGAGGGCAGGGCTGTCGGGATGGGTGCGCTCTGGCATGCGCCAGATGAGCGAGAGCTTGGAGGAGGGGGTGGCAAATTCCTCACGTGCGGTGCGCAAGCCCCATTGATGAGGCTCACGAGGGCATGGAGACGGGGTGAGTGGGCGAGCAGATAGCTCTTGAGTCAAGGTGCGGATGCGCTCGACGATATCAGCCGTATTGACATCACCCGTCACGACGATAAAGACATTATTGGGGACGTAGCGAGCCTGATGATAGGCGAGCATGTCGGGGCGTTGTAAGAGATTGAAGCGATTTAATTCGCCAAGGACAGGCCAACGACGAGGATGCCTTTTGTACAGAGTGGAGATGAGGAGATTGTAGCCAACGGAATCGGGGTCGTCGTCATACATTGCCATTTCGCGACGAATTACTTCTTTTTCCTTATCGAGTTCGTTCTCGGGGAAGGTGGGGAAAAAGACGAGTTCAGTTAAGAAATTGAGAAATTCAGACCAAGACGAGGAGGGACCGTCAATGTAGTAGACGGTGCGCGTCGTACTCGTGTAGGCATTCCAGAGTCCGCCACGCTCTTGTACTTTTTGAGCAAGCTCTTGCCCGGAGTACGAGCGTGTCCCCTTAAAGACCATGTGCTCCAGTAAATGGGATAATCCTGCCCCAAGCCATTCTTTCTCATGGATAGAGCCTGTCTCGACCCAGAATTGGAAGGAGGCGACGGGATGCGCTTTTTCTTCCCTGACGAGAATGGTCAGTCCGTTCCCTAATCTGTGGATGCTCGTAGGCGGCGATGGAATCATGAGGGGCATTCTCTACAGATTCAGATGAGACTGCAAGTCTGCCCTCTGGCTGTAGTGTGGCATGAAGAAAAATAAAGAATTAGACGTTTTTGATTGACGACATACCCGAGGATGTGCTTTTCTCAAAGAAGCTTTTTCCCCCTCTAACTCGAATAATAAATTGATGATGAAGAAAATCACACTCCTCTCCATGGTTCTGTTTGCTGTTGGTGTAGTATCTTCCTGCTGCTGTCAGGATGCTGGTGCCCCTCCTTTGAACAAGATGCCTAAGTTTAATGATCTTGAGCAACCTGCCACTACTGGCGATATTGCTCCAATGATTATGAAGTCCAAGAAATAAGGACGAGTTTTTTAACTCCTGTTTTTTTCAAACCGTGCTTGGTACTATCCAAGCGCGGTTTTTTATGTTATCAATTTTTTATTGAAAGCCATGAACCAAGACCTTTGTCCTACCCTGCAACAGATACGAGACGTGATACGAGATCATGATCGTTTTGTCGTGATTGCCCATTTTAGACCAGATGGTGATGCCATTGGTGCAACGATTGCGCTGGGGCTTGCGCTACGAAGTATGGGTAAAAAGGTATTTTTGCTCAATGAAGACCCCGTCCCTGCGCAATTACGATTCCTCAAAGGTAGCGAGCTAATTGAGCAAACGCCCGATTGCCTGATTGATGCAGACGTCGCGATCTCTCTGGATAATGGCGCGCGCAAGAGATTAGGTGAGCGCAGTTTGCGAGCTTTGGCAAATGTCCCTATTTGGTTAAATATCGACCATCACGAGACGAATGATCATTACGGCAATATTTGCTACATCCATCCTGATAAGTGTGCGACGTGCGCGATTATCTACGATATGCTCAAGGCGATGAACATCACCTTTACCCCTGAGATTCGCGATGCAATCTATGCAGGAGTGAGTACGGATACAGGGTCTTTCCAATATGAAAAGACGACGCCAGAGGTCATGGATATGGCTGCTGATTTATTGAGAATGGGCGTTAATGTTCAGGAGATTAACCGTAAATTATATCAAGAAACCTCATGGGGCAAGCTGATGCTGACAAAAGAAGTCCTCAATGGAATGCGCCGTACCCCTGACCAACTCATTGCCTATTTTTGCCTCACCCAGGCGTGTAAGGATAACATTCACGCGACTGAGGATGACACCGAGGGCTTGATTGACATGTTGCGCTCCATCTTGGGCGTTAAATTGGCAGCTATTTTTGAAGAAATGCAAGATGGTCGCATCAGAATCTCGCTACGCTCTAAAGACCCTGCTCTCAGTGTCAGTGCGGTTGCCGCAAGCTTTGGCGGAGGTGGGCACAGCATGGCGGCAGGCATTCGCATGCCTGGCTCCATTACTGATGCCCGAGATAAGGTCATTGCGGCATTGCAAGAGACGATTGAGGCGAATCGTGACCACTTATCTGCCCTGTAACCAACTCCTTTTAATTCTGTAATATTTTATGACGGATACCCCAACCCCAAGCGGTGTGCTTTTGATTGATAAGGCACAAGATATGACCTCACACGATGTCGTTGCCATTGCCCGGCGAGCACTGGGCATTAAAAAGATTGGACATTGTGGCACGCTCGACCCGATGGCGACAGGCTTATTGATGTTGGTCATTGGTCAAGCGACCAAACTTCAGGATTTGCTCATGTGCGAGCATAAAGAGTACCAAGGCACCTTGACGCTTGGCGTCGAGACCTCATCTTATGATGCGCGTGGCGATGTCACTTGTACTCATCCCTGCGAGGGGGTGAGCGAGGAGGGCATTCGGGCTGCCTTTGAACAATTTAATGGTGCTTTTAACCAAATCCCCCCCATGGTCTCGGCGATTAAAAAAGACGGCGTCCGTTTGTATAAATTGGCTCGTAAGGGGGAAGAAGTCGTCCGTGAACCTCGTGCTGTGAGCGTGCGAGGGTATCAAATTCATCGCATCGAGCTACCAGAGGTTGATTTTACCGTACAATGTACCAAAGGTTTTTACGTGCGATCCTATGCGTATGACATTGGTCGTCTATTAGGTTGTGGGGCGCATTTGAGTGCTTTACGACGCACCAAGTCAGGTGATTTTAGTGTAGAAAACGCGGTAAGCGTCGAAACATTAAAAACGGCACTCCGCGAGGAACTCTACGCGCGATTTATCACCCTGGGGCAGATTGCGCGCATGCGTGGCATTTGACGACAGGAGAGTAAAGAGAATTTAGGAGAGCGCAAGGGAGACGAGATGATGACAGTCATCCATACCATGGCAGAGCTACAGGAGATATCATCGCCTATTCATTGGGCGATGGGCGTTTTTGACGGCATCCACATTGGACATCAAAGAGTCATCGCCTCTGCTGTGGACTCGGCACGCCAGCAGGGCGAGCTGGCAGGGGTCTTGACTTTTGAGCAAAATCCTCTCTGTTACCTGCGTCCAGCAGATGCCCCCGCAAAACTCTTAGCAGATAATCAAGAGAAAATACGCCTCATGGAGAGCCTGGGCGTCGAGCTTATCTTGAGCTTGAAATTTGATGCCAGCATGGCGCAGATGAGCCCTGATTGCTTCCTTAAAGCCTTGCGACAACATGACAAGCTTGCCTCAATCTCTGTTGGAGACGACTGGAAATTTGGTAAAAGTCGCGCAGGGAACATTCATTTCTTACTAGAGCAGGGGCGACAAAATGGATTTGGTGTCCATATCATCCCCCCCGTTTTGTGGAACGGCGAGAGAGTGAGTAGCACGCGCATTCGTCAGGCAGTTGCCATGGGCGAGATGGAGGCAGTTGCCGGCATGCTAGGGCGACCCTTCACTCTGACAGGTACCGTGATTCATGGGCGTCAGCTTGCGCGTCAGCTCGGCTTCCCTACGGCAAATATCCGCCCTCTCCATCAACAACTACCCCCAAAGGGTGTTTACGCCGTACGCGTCAGCTTCGACGGGAAAATCAGAGAGGGCATCGCCAATCTAGGGCAACGCCCAACTGTTGAGCAAAGCGAGGGTGAGCTTTTGCTCGAAGTTCATCTACTTGAGGCAAATCTTGACCTTTATGGGCGTGACCTCTGCGTTGAGTGCCTCTGCTATTTACGACCAGAAATGAAATTTGAATCGATAGACTTACTCCAAATGCAAATGACGCAAGATGTCGAATTGGCACGAAAAGTGCTCTTTGAGAGTCGTTAAGACGCAAAAAATGAGTTATTAAGGCGTTCCTGCTTGACCAAAACGACGATTGGGGTTTTTTTCTTTGCACGCCATGTTTGTTGAACTTCTCAAATCAAAAATCCACAGAGCCATGATTACGCGTGGTGATTTGCAATACGAAGGAAGTATTGAGATTCCTGCTGATCTGATGAAAGCTGTCGATATGTGGCCTGGAGAAAAGGTGCTTGTCGCCTCTGTCACCTCTGGCAATCGTCTTGAGACCTATGCGCTGGAGGGACCTCCTGGGACGGGCAATATCATCATGAACGGTGGTGCCGCGCACCTCATCAAAGAGGGTGAACGCGTAGTGATTATGACCTTTGCTTTATCGGATAAACCGATCACTCCCAAAAAAATAGTGTGCAATGAGTTTAATGAAATCATTTCCTAAGCTTTACAAATATCATTAACTTTCTATTCTTCCCCCATGATTCAACTGCCCCTCGCTGATATTACAGAGATAAGCATCAACCTGCTTCTTGTTGCGCAGGTTATTGTTACCGTCCTCCTTTTAGTCGTAGTTTTGATGCAACGTCCTAAACAAGAAGGTCTTGGCGCGGCGTTCGGTTCAGCTATTACCGACCAGGCATTCGGTGCACGCACAACGGACGTCCTCAAAAAAGCAACTGTCTGGCTCGGTTCTTTATTCATGATTCTTTGCTTGGTGCTGGGCATTTTGATGACGCGTCAATATAAGGCGAACCTTCCTTCGCTCTCTCAAGTAGCCAAAGCTCCTGCTGCCGCACCTGCCAAAACCGAACAACCTAAGTCGGTCGTTGATATGCTCAAAGAGCAAAAGAAAGATGTACCAGTCATTCCTGCGACTCCTCTCACCCCTGCGACTCCTAAAAAGTAAGCGTCAGTAATTATCTAGTTTGAAAAACATCCGTTGAGTACAATCTCATCGGATGTTTTTTTGTGGTGTGGTGGGGTCTGGGGGAGAACGTGTTTGATGTTAGACGGTTATTTTTTGGCGGAATCAGAGGCAAGATTCAGAAAGACGGGTCAATCTCTCATTCCCTCGATGAGAGGTCAAGGCATTGCACGGTATTGCCGATGCAGGTAGGGCTTGCTTCTCGGACAATTGCCTGCTGATCTTGCTCGTCGAGATCGACGATGTAGCTGGTGGCGTGGTGAAAGAAGGCACCGAGATTGACTGCGAGAGCATTGCCCTTTTGGGAGAGATGGCGACGATGAAAGTGACCATAACAAATCAGGCGAGCCTCAGGGAAAAATTGATGAGCAAAACGGTGCATGCGTGCATCCATCGTGAGCCACGTTTTTAAGATTGCTAGAGGGCGTTGCGGAGGCCAGCAGATGTGTTTGAGCTTGGCAATGATTCGATGTTCTCTGAGCTCTTTTGAGCTTGAGTTGCGCATGATGGGGGGGACGATCAATGACATGGCTCTGGCGAGGTGCATGCGAGATTCAAGCTCTGTGTCTGCTAAGGGATAGTCGGCGATTAGTTGATGGCAGAGCTTTTTATTACGGAGGTATTCCCATCCCCATGGAGCAACCTCTTTAAAGAGGCAATGCCCATGGAGGGCGACGACTCGACTCTGGACACTGCGGTAGATATCTTGCTCTTGCTCGGGGTCATGATTGCCCGCAAGGGAGAGGAGGGCGACCCCTGCCTGTTGACACATTTCCTCAAAGATGCGTTTTTGACGCAGCCCTTCCTCGCAAAAATTAGCGGCACGTAGCTCTGCCAAATCTCCACAAACGACGAGACATGAGCATCCCTCTAGCAAAAAATCTAAATGACGGGGATCTTTGATGAGCGAGTGCTCGTGTCCTAGATGCAGGTCAGAGACAAAACGAATGGGGAGGTCAGACATGAGGTAATGAGCACGTGAGCATAAAATTAGACCGAGCGTTGACGGACAGCTTCGTAGAGACAAACCCCCGTCGCCACCGAGGCATTCAGACAGGGGACAGAGCCCTTCATCGGGATGCAGGCGAGGAAGTCGCAATTCTCTTCTGTGAGGCGACGCATGCCTTCCCCCTCTGCGCCGATGACGAGGGCGACAGCCCCCTTAAAGTCAATATCGTAAATATTGCGATCCCCTTTATCTGAGGTGCCAACGATCCAGACGCCAGCCTCTTGCATGGTTTTCATCGTGCGTGAGAGATTCGTGACCTGGATAAAGGGGACTTTCTCTGCGGCACCCACCGAGACGCGCAAGACGGTATCAGTAATTGCAACTGATTTATCTTTTGGGGCGACGACGGCATGCACACCTGCCCCATCTGCCGTGCGCAGGATGGCACCGAGGTTGTGAGGATCTTGGATGCAGTCAAGAATGAGAATCAGGGGATTATCTGTCTTTTTGATGATTTCGTCTAGGGTGTCTTCTCTCAGGGCTTTGACGGCAATGTTAGCCGCTGGATTGACATGTTTATTAAGACGAGCGTTGTGTTCGTTGCCTCTCGGGTTCATGAATACTTGATTTATCTTGTTTGAGCAGAAACTTCCAGTCAAATATTATCATTGGGCGTGACTTGTATGTAGAAAGGGTGATAGACTCATGCACAAACTTTTATCATGAGAATAAGCAACTTTGTGGTCATTGGTGCCGGCGTCGCCGGTCTGAGTTTTGCGTTGCGGGCGGCGGAATACGGACAGGTGACCGTTATCACCAAGGGGAAAGCCCTCGATTCAAGCTCTGCAAAGGCGCAGGGGGGCATCGCAGCCGTCATGTCTGAGCAAGACTCATTTGAGCAACATATTGCCGATACACTCGATGCTGGAGCAGGGCTTTGCAAAGAAGAAGCTGTGCGCACTATCGTTCAGGAAGCTCCCTCAGCTATTGAGGAGCTATTGAGCTGGGGGGTTGCCTTTGACCAAGAGAAAGGCGGTGAGGATTATGAGCTGGGTCGTGAGGGGGGGCACTCACAGCGACGCATTTTGCATGCCAAAGATACGACAGGCTTGGAGATTAGCACCAAGTTGCTCCAAGCGGCATTGAATCATCCCAATATCACCCTCTTAGAGAACCATTTTGCCATTGATTTAATCACCACGGCAAAGCTGGGGCTCGTCACCGAGGATCGCGTCTTGGGGGCTTACGTCCTCGATCGCAACACGGGCGAGGTAGAGATTTTCCGCTCTGATCGCGTGATGCTTGCCACAGGTGGCACGGGACGCGTGTATCAATATACCACAAATCCTGACACAGCCACGGGCGATGGCATCGCCATGGCGTGGCGTGCAGGGGCCACCATTGCCAACATGGAGTTTGTCCAGTTTCACCCAACCTGCTTCTACAACAAGCGAGCAGAGGGCGCGGAATCTCGCTCATTTTTGATTTCTGAAGCGGTACGCGGTGAGGGTGGCGTGCTGATTGGGGCAGATGGACAGGAATTCATGCAACGCTATGATACCCGTAAGTCACTGGCACCGCGCGATATTGTTGCCCGTGCCATCGACTCGGAGATCAAACGCACGGGGAGCTCGTGCGTCTATCTGGATATTTCTCATAAACCTGCGGGATTCATACAAGATCGCTTCCCTCTTATTTACGAAACATGCAAAAAATACGGCGTGGACCCCGAGAAAGAACCTATCCCCGTCGTCCCGGCAGCCCATTACCAATGTGGGGGCGTCGTGACTGACATTAACGGACAAACGACCCTACGGGGCTTATTTGTCGCAGGGGAAACAGGCTGTACTGGCTTACATGGCGCCAATAGACTTGCCTCAAACTCTTTGCTGGAATGTGTCGTCATTGCCAAGCGTGCCTTGGATACCCTGCTCACCAAACTCCCCTTATCCAAGGGCATCCAAGATTATCCAATCCCTGCATGGCACCATGGGGATAAGGCTCTCCCCGATGAACTGGCGGTGATTTATCACAATTGGGATGAGATTCGTCTGCTGATGCAGGACTATGTATCCATCGTACGCAGTGATAAACGTCTAAAACGTGCCGCAGCTCGCCTGCGCATGCTACGCCATGAAGTCAAAGATTTTTACTGGGGCTTTCGCGTGACACCAGAAATTCTTGAATTGAGGAATCTAGTTGCGGTAGCATCTCTCATTGTGGATTGCGCAACCTTACGTAAAGAGAGCAGAGGGCTGCACTTCACGACGGACTATCCGAATCTCATCAAAGATTCCAGACCGATTAAACTTCGACGATGGTAATTTCACATGCGCGTATGGATTCTAGCATTGCTGATAAGCGGCACCGTAGTTGCTGACATTCAGTCTCCGAGCAAGCCAGCACCTGCTGTCTCTGTTAAGCCATCCGTTGCGCCTGTTGTCTCTGTACCCACGATGAGGAATCAGCCAGCGGCAATGCCCTCATCTCCCTCAATGAAACCCACGAGCACGCCCACAAGAAGGGGATTGCCGAGTGTCTTATCTGCCCAGTCAAAAAAAACCATGCAGGATCTATTGGCGGCACGTACCCAGTCGCGTACGATAGGAGCCTACCCTTGGCGATTTAATATCACGGCGACTGTCTTTTGGATTGGGGAGCAACCCACCCAGAATAACCCCGTCCCCAATACAAAAAGCTCATGGGATGCTCAATGGCAAGAGAGCTATGGGGGCTACGATGACCCTGACCCCGAGCAACGGGCGCCTGATTTTAGACCGAAATCATTCATCCCTCGCCAAAACCCATTTTACGTTGCCTTACCCTTTAATGATGTCGATCACGGGTCACATAAAGCAGAGTCGTCCAGTGCCATCCCCTGGTTTCGCCGAGACTTTGAGAAACAAGGACAAAGTGTCTGCAAAGGGAAATGGGTACAAATCGTTTACAAAAATAGATATTGCTTTGCCCAATGGGAAGATTGCGGCCCTTTTACAACTGAAGATTGGCAATATGTCTTTGGTAACTCCCCACCACAAAATCAATCGAATCATGGGGCTGCCATTGATATTTCACCTGCTGTGAGAGACTTCTTAGGCATCCCGGGGGGCTTGGCAACCGTTCATTGGCGATTTGTCGATTTTCACCGAATTCCCCCTGGTCCATGGGCTAGATATGGAGATAATAACCCCTTCCGTCATCCCGAGCTCAACCCTATGCAAAAGGCAAGACGTGCGCAAATCGAACTATTGAGAAATCGACAAAAGGAAATTCAGCAAAAACTCTTGAAGCAAGGGAATTTACGCCGAGAGTTACAGGGATAAGATTTCTAACACACCTGACCTAAATAATCACCATGAGGGAATATCAGGGAAGAGATCCTTTCCTGTATGCCCAGGCTTCGTATTTTCCGAAATGGAAGAATTACATGGACAAGCTGGAGGCAATGAAGAAGCCAACCTTGCCCAGGAAAAGGACTACCGCCGATTTCGTAGATCATTTTTTCACTAAGTATGGGGACTGTCATGACTACCTGCCTTTGTGGATGGCGGTGGGCGTGGCCGATTTCGGGTTCATTTCCTTTTTCTACCAGCATTCACCCAAGATCATCCAGTCTCAAATAGCTGTGGTTCCTGCGCCTGATTCCTCCGTTTTTCATTCCCGCTCTACGGGGACACTACTTTATATTTGCAAGTATCTGCTCTCCTACATCGCGCCGCAATCCCAGTGGAAAGCCCGTGCCGAGAGGCTTTTTGCGGAGTTTGCCCCTTTGGGAATCGGTATAGAACATATGGGGCTGTCTGTACACTGGCAGGCACACCCCTTGTGGAAGTGAGGCGGTTACGGAGTCTGATTTTCCATGTGCCGCTTTATCATGGAACATAAGAATATTCTCCAACAAACTCACCGCCTTCTTTTTTCTCAAATTACCCTGCTGTGAGCTCGCCGCTTGGGGTCAGGTGGGCAGAGGAGCTAATCGTAGCTTCTCTGCCTTTTTTGTGATCATTTGTATCATAGATAAGCTTGGCATTAGGACATTGACGTAGCAAGAGCTGTGATTCCTCATCAGAGAGGACGCAGCAGGCGGTCGAGAGCGCATCTGCCTCTGTTGCTGTTTTTGCTCGCACGGTTACTTGTCGTTGAGAGGTGAGACCCATGCCAGTTTTGGGATCAATGATGTGTGAGTAGCGAGTGCCGTTGATGATGATAAATTGATGCTGATCTCCCGAGGTAGAGATGGCCTCATTGACGAGATGAAAGGTAATGGCAGGGGATGACGATGACCCTAGGGCAACTTCCCATGCTGTTTTATTGGGGGGGGGATCTCCTACGAGTACATCACTCGTACTTGAGATGCAAAAACGGGTGAGACCTGCCTCTTGCAGGCAATGAGCCATGGCATCTACGGCGATTCCCTTACCAATGCCCCCTAAATCAATTCTTAGCCCCTCGATGGCTTTTGTAGCAGTCTTATGCGAACCAGAGCCCGAGCCTGAGATGCTGAGGTGTTGCCATCCAGAGGAGGCGCGCGCGCGCGCTAAATCTTGAGCAGAGGGTAGAGTATGCCGCGTGTGCGATTGATGCCAGAGCCTTAGACACGTGCCAAGAGTCGGGTCAAAAGCCCCATGAGAGGCTTTTGCATAAAAGAGCGCAATAGACAAGGCATGCGCCATCGTCTCGCTGATAGAGTAGGGGGCAAGGCTCGACGCAGCATTGAGCTTTGTTAGCTCGCTACAGGCATCTTTTGCCGAGAGTGTATCTTGTAGCTCTTGCGCGATAGCAAAAGCTTGTTCACAGGCGCGTTGTGCTCGCTGGTGGCTATCAGTATATACCTTGATGGTAAAGAGGGTGCCCATGAGTGGTTGCTGTATCTTCCATAGACTCTGGCTCTGAGGTGCTACAAGTGGCTCGGTGCTCGCATACAAGCCACCACTCGCCGTTAGCAAAAGCACAACAGAGCAGCAGCAGAAACGTAAATAGTTGATCAAGCGAGGCACGGCGAGCATAGGATAGCATAAAAAAGAGGCATGGGAATAAATTCCCATGCCTCTTCAACTTACTACCTATATGAAAGCCAGAATATTTTAACGCAAAGAGAGGCTCTCTCCTTCCTCCTTCACAAATACTCTGACGCTATCTAACTAGCAATTTATTGCCTATAAGGCAATAAATTTTTGTGTCAAAATCAAATTATGCGTGAAGATAACGTAAAAGGAGCCTCAACAAGCCTCAACAAACTTAATATTGCCGTGAATGATTCGTGGGCAGTAAAATGAGATTGCCCTCATTCGATCAATAAAAATTGATAATTCAATGATGTTTGTCGTGGAGATTAGGCTTGTGATGGCGTTCAATGTCGAGGCGGTCTTCATAATTGCGTGCCTTGATTTTATGATCTCGTTTGGCAACGCGTTCGACATTCATTTGCCGTTTTTTTTGTCGTTTTTTGAGTTCTTCGATTTCAGATTCTAGGTGGAGGAAGCTGTTGTATCGTTCCCCATCAAGCGAGCCATTAGCGACGGCGGCACGCAGGGCGCATCCGAGGTCATTACCGTGTTTGCAATCGACGAAACGGCATTGATGGGTAAGCTCGTCGAGATCGGTAAAGCTCTCTCTGAGGATGGATTCATCCGTCCACATTTGGACTTCTCGGATGCCAGGGTTATCAATGAGGATACCCCCTTGAGGGAGGATGACTAGCTCACGAGCGACGGTAGTATGGCGACCTTTACCCGTGACTTCGTTGACCTCACCAGTCCAGAACCATTCGTCACCTAACAGGGTGTTAACGAGGGTTGATTTCCCTACTCCTGACGATCCCGTGATGGTGAAGGTGACCCCTTGTTTGAAATATTTTTTGAGTGGGGCGAGTCCTTTTTTGTGAAGTGAGCAGACGGGGATGACGGTGGCTTGTGGGCAAAGTTGTTGAATTTGGGCAACGGCATCGTCAATGTCTGCCTGCTTGTATTCGTCAATTTTGTTGAGCAGGACAATTGGGGCGGCTTTGCTCCGTTGAATGAGAGCAAAGTAGCGTTCCATGCGACGCAGGTTAAAGTCTGCCCCTGGGTCGGTGACGACGATGACGTAATCGACATTCGTGGCGAGGACTTGCTCAGCGCTGCTTTTACCAGGTTCTTTACGTGAGAAGCGGCTGAGTCGGGGGAGGATGGCTCGGATTACGGGCTCGTCCCCCTGTTTACCTGGGTCGATGGCGACCCAATCGCCGACGGCAGGCAGGTCAGCATCGGTGGCGGCGTCGTGCCAGAGTTTGCCACTCACGACCACATCAAGTTCATCCCCATCGACGAGTAAGGCAGTGAAGTTAATTTTTGTCTCGCGTGTGAGTCGTCCCGGGATCCATCCCTGTTGAGCGAGGTCATCAAAAGCATGGGCAAAGTGGTTATTCCAACCGATATCTTCCAGAGTGAGAGGCATGTCTTTAGGGGTGTTTTGGGTGTTTGATGGGGTGATCATTGAGGATGGTGATACTTGGGAGAGTGAGATCAATGATGAGGTCAAAGCGAGAGCAAAAGTCCATGCCGAGAAGGGAGGGATCTTTCTCTGTGAGCAGCAAGGGAGTCAAGTTGTGCAGGGTGCATTCAGGGCTCAAAATGAGATCAGTTGCTTTCCCTCGTTTGTTGAGCTGAGGTTGATCACAAGGGGTATTGATACCTGTGGCTTTGATGTTTGGTGACGATGGGGTGATGCCTGCTCTCCAAGAAGATGGGTTGATGCAGGTGATTGAGGCTCCTGTATCCATGAGTAATGAGATGTCGGTATCTTGGTTTTTTGGGCGAGCGTGGACGAGGAGACCTCCTTGAGGCGATTGTGAGACGCGTAGCTTTGTCTGTTTGAGATTTTTGAGTGGGAGGCTGCTATTGATCCATTGGAGCGATTTGTTGCGAGCTGAGAGCAAAAAGGGGGCGACACGGAGGTTGTTCCTGCCGAGGATGCCGTCGAGTTGGATATTCATCGCATGAGAGATGGCGCTCAGATTGAGGATAATGCCGTAAAAGTCGCGATGACGATTATTGCCAAACGAGAGCTCGTCAATGTGAAAGGCGCGTGCAGGTGCCGTGACATTTGACTTACCTTCTTTTTGGATATCCATCGTGTTGATTTTTGGGAAGTTACGACGGATAAAGTCGGCATCAAATGTGGTGTGAGATGCCCCCGTATCGACGAGGAGGGTACAGGGTGTCCCATTCACGAGTCCTTGGAGCAGGAGCAAATTGGTGCCAGGATTTTTTTGCAGGGGGAGGATTTCATCGCTGACAGTAGATATTGCTGGGATGAAGCCTGTCGTGTCTTCTGCCATCCCCCATGACGACAAGGAGCAGAGGAGGGAGAGGATAAGGAAGAGATGTGTCACAGTAAATTGAATTGTTTTTCCCTGATTTCACAAGCTCGATGGATAATCTCCATGGCAATTTGTGATTTGGGAGCTTTGGCAATGATGTCAGTATGATCAGGGTAGACGAGGGTAACCTCATTCTCAGAGCTATCAAAACCGATGTCGCGACGAGAAACGTCGTTGGCAACGATGAGGTCGCATTGTTTGCGCTGAAGTTTGCCACGAGCATAAGCCTCGACATCATTCGTCTCAGCGGCAAATCCAACTAAGGTCTTGTCGTATTGAAAAATGGATCTCATTGAGCCAAGGATGTCTGGCGTGCGCTCCAGCTCAAGGGTCATCGTCTCAGCCGTTTTTTTAATTTTTTGTTGGGCAACTGCGATAGGGCGATAGTCGGCAACGGCGGCACAGAGGATGGCAATATCTGCCTTGTGAGAATGAAAGGCGACAGCATCGTACATTTCTTGTGCAGATTCAATCGGTAGGAAATCTGCACCTGGTGGTACATTTAAGGCAGTGGGACCTGAGATCAGGATGACCTGATGCCCATGATGAAGTGCCGCCTCGGCAAGACTGTAGCCCATTTTACCAGACGAGCGATTGCTAATGAATCGCGCAGGGTCGATTGCCTCTCTCGTGGGTCCAGCTGTGATGAGAAATCTCATAGAGCCTTCACCATGACATTTTTTCACAAAAAAGCAACGCTCGGATTTGTATGCAATGTGGGTATGCTTTTAGGAAGGCTTGACTCGGACGCGATGAAGAGACAGTTATGAGGGCGTGATCTATTGGGATAATAATGCGACGACACCAGTAACGGCAGAAGTTTTTGCCGCAATGGAGCCCTTTTTGAAGGATGCTTATGCAAATCCCTCGTCGAATGATGCCCCGGCACGAGCCGTGAGACGGGCAATTGATGAGGCTCGCCAAGAGGTAGCTCTGCTCATGGGAGCATCAGCTGGAGAGATTATTTTTACCTCGGGAGCGACCGAATCAATCAATACGACCTTGCGAGGGATGGTGCGCATGAATCAGGGCAAGCACTTGATGTGCGTTGCTACTGATCATCCTGCTGCCTTACTGACGGTACGCGAGCTGGGGTGTGAGGGCTTATGTCTGCCTGTCGAGTGTCCTGTTGATGGCGAGGGGATGATTGTTAAGGCGGCTTGGGATGCCGCGTTGCATGATGATTTAGCTGGCGTGTCGTTGACGTGGGCAAATAATGAAACGGGGGTGAGTCAAGAGATGATGACTCTCGTTGAGTCAGCTCATGAGGCAGGAGTCCCCGTGCATGTTGATGGCGTGCAAGCTTTGGGTAAGGAGGCGATGGATCTTCATCAATTAGGTGTCGAATATGCCTCATTCTCTGCTCATAAGTTACATGGTCCCAAGGGGATAGGGGCTTTATTTGTCAGATCAGGGGCGCGTCTACCAGCCTTTCTCTATGGGGGTGCCCAAGAGGATTTACGGCGTGCGGGGACGGAGAATGTACCTGGCATTATCGGGTTTGGTGTCGCCGCGCGATTGGCTCGTGAGAATTTTGCCATACATAATCAACACATGAGACAACAGACCGAGCGATTTGAATCGGCGTTAAAAGCACAATTGCCAGGGGTTCGCGTGCTATCGGAACATGCCCCAAGAGTAGTAAATACGTCCAATATTCTCTTTGAGGGATGTACGGCGCAAGCCTTGATGTTGCTATTAGCCTCTGACGGGATGGTATGCTCGGCAGGATCTGCCTGCAAGACGGCGAGCCCAGCCCCCTCTCATGTCTTGACGGCAATGGGGCTATCAGATGCTGAGGCACGAGCCTGCGTCCGCTTTTCGCGCTCCATGATGACGACAGATGATGAGGTTGAGATGGCAGTCCAATTGGTAATCGCCGCTGTGCGTAAGGTGAGAAGCGTCCAATCCACACATACAGGTCCCGTCATCATCTATCGATAAAATGCTATTCATGATCTGGGGCGGGGCAATCGATCAATGCCGAGCGCGGCTCGTATGAGAGCAATTTACCAACAGACTAAAATCAATTTTATACACATGGGCTTTTCAAATATTTTTTGATAAAAGCACCCTATTTGACGATATTAGCAATCTAGCGGATTGCTTTAAGCAAGCGTAACGCATGCTTAAACTCACCAGCTGCCCATTGCCCTGGGGCTGACTCGACTTTGCCGTAATACCCATATACGAGGCATGATCCTAGTTGAGCATACATGAGCCTTGAGCAAGGACCTAAAGATCCCATCCCCATCACCGCCAATGCTCCAGTGCGTCGCTCTAACAACTCGCATCCTATTAAAATATCTTCTGGACGATTGAGACGAAAGGCAAACTTGACCACATCTGCCCCATAGCGACGAGCCTCATGCTCCAGATGAATCAAATCCTGCACGGGGGGAGAGCCAAAAAAATCATGAGCCGAGGCAATAACCAACTTCCCCTGCTCATGAGCCAAAGCTATCAATGCCTCCGCTTGAGGTAAACAGGCAATCTCTACATCGAGAGCAATCGCCTGAGGTAAAAAATGCGCGAGCAAAGACAATCTCTCCTCATCAGACATGTCTCTCTGACCACCCTCCTCGACGCGACGAGCTGTCACCAAGACAGGGATCGTCGGCTTAATTGCCATCAAGGTATCTATCTCAATAGCCTTTGGCATCAAATCGAGCCGTAGCTCTAACCAATCGCACGAAGCATCATCAAGCCCATCAAGCTCACGCCAATCCTCCCATGAGGTCACCGAAGCAACAACTTTTGCAGGATAGGACTTGAGTTTGTTTTGATTTTGGTGCATAGCTAAAGCATCCCCAACTCTGGGGTAAACGTCAATTCTTCAAGCTGACTTATTTATGGGCATATTTTTAGATCAAGGGGTCAAGACCTCTGTTGCTGTTGTCGCAGGTGCGGCAGGATTTGTGGGATCACATCTCGTTGATCGATTACTTGCTGCGGGCTTACAGGTCATTGGTGTCGATAATTTCGTTACTGGTAAAAAACGCAATCTCGACCATTTGAGAGATAATCCTAACTTTGCCTTCATTGAGCAAGATATCTCCGAAAAGCTCGATATCCCAGGACCCATTCACTACATTTTTAACATGGCATCCCCTGCCAGCCCAATCGACTACGTCCAAATCCCGATTGAAACGCTCAAGGTAGGCTCTTATGGTGCTCACCATTGCCTTGAGCTCGCTCTCAAAAATAATGCAGTCTGCCTCGTTGCCTCTACCTCCGAAGTTTATGGCGATCCACTCATTCATCCCCAACCAGAAACCTACTGGGGCAATGTCAACTCTATTGGCATCCGCTCATGCTACGATGAGGCGAAACGTTATATGGAGGCTGCCACCATGGCATATCATCGTAAATACGATCTAAGAACGCGCATCGTTCGCATCTTTAATACCTATGGTCCTCGAATGAGACTTGATGATGGACGCGTCGTACCTGCCTTCATCGGGCAAGTCCTCGCCAATAAACCTATCACCATCTTTGGTGACGGGAGCCAGACGCGCTCCTTTTGCTACGTTTCAGACCTTGTTGAAGGGCTATGGAGACTTGCTCAGAGCGACTGCGCAGAGCCTGTCAACATCGGCAATCCTCACGAAATGACCATCGGGCAATTCGCTCAACACATCATTAAACTTAGCGGATGCAATCCTGGGATCGACTATCGTTCCCTGCCCCCTGATGATCCCAAATTGCGCAAGCCCGACATCACGCGAGCCAAACAAATTTTGGACTGGGTTCCTCAAGTCCCTTTTGAAGAAGGTATCAAACTCACGATGGATTACTTCAAAAATGATCCCTTAACACCTCGCTGTTAAAAAGGGGGCGTTCGACATAATCTCCGTGAACCTATGCAATAGGTTCACGGTAGGAGTAATATCTGATGTCAGGACAAATTAAGCGTTAAACTTGCCTTTGTGGGGACCTGTCACCCACTTCCATGCCGTTTCGACAATTTGGCTCGCATCTTTGCACTTAGCTTCCCATCCTAGGATTTCTTTAGCTTTGGTTGGCACGGCAATCAAACGCGCGGGATCTCCCTCACGGCGATTACCATACACGACGGGCACCTTTTTGCCAGTAACGCGCTCTGCCGTATCGATGATTTCTTTCACCGAGAGCCCTAGCCCCGTACCGAGGTTAAACCAATTGGTCTCACCCCCTTTGAGGAGGTAATCCACTGAGCGCAGGTGCGCATCAGCTAAATCGTCAACGTGGATATAATCGCGGATGCAAGTCCCATCGGGAGTATCATAATCCGTCCCAAAAACCGTAATTGATTCACGTTGCCCTGTGAGCGTCTGCAAAATAATCGGGATTAAATGCGTTTCAGGATTGTGCGCTTCACCAATTTGGCTATCGAGGCTTGCCCCAGATGCATTAAAATAACGAAGGAAAACACTCTTGAGCCCCCATGCGCGATCACAATCCTTACACACGCGCTCCAGCATAAACTTAGAGGCACCATAAGGATTGATTGGATCCTGTTTTTCGGTCTCGGGGATGGGCATTTGAGTGGGTACTCCATAGGTGGCACACGTCGATGAAAAGACAAATGCTCTCACCCCAGCGGCTTTCATCGCCCCCAACAAAACAAGTGGTTTGGCAATATTATTCGTATAATATTTGAGAGGATTGGTGACAGACTCGCCAACCTCAATAAAGGCGGCAAAGTGAATCACCGCATCAAAACCTGCCCCCATCAACAAGGGATAAACAACAGTCGCATCACCCAGATCTCCTTGGACAAATTTAACCTCTTTATCGACAATGGCGGCTTTGTGCCCATACGATAAATTATCGAGCACCGTAACATCTGCCCCTGCCTTAACGAGCTGACGTACCGTATGAGATCCAATATATCCGGCTCCGCCGGTGACAAGTACTTTCATGATTTTTATATCCTTCGGTACGCTCATTATGAATCATCTCCCCCACTCTAGTCAATGCATTCTGTGTAGAGCCATTTGATCAGGACTCGTCGGGGAGAGCTGGTAGCGCATCCAGGTATGTTTGATAAAGTTTATTATCAAAAGAGGCACTCTTGTTGAGCAACATGTCGTTGACGCAGATGAGGAAGGCTTGTGCCATGAATTCGAGAGCCTCTGGCTCGGCAATGCCCTCTTTTTTGGTAAGACGAGTTAAGGTCTCACGGACATAGGGCATTTGTACCATTTCCATTTGATTTTTAATGGCTGGTATCACTTCTTGGATGAGTTCATCAGAGATTTCCATAATCAATCCTCCTATTTGATGTTAAATGCCTCCCATTTGGCTACGAAGAACCTTTTGGAGTTCCTTCTCGAAGCTTTGCAAGTCTGCCTCGGTGGGTTCTCCTGCGATAGGCTCCCAGTCGATACGTCCCATTTTATCGATGCTCCATGTCCCTTGAGCACCGCTCATGAAGGTCATTTTGCCCGTCAAGAGGGCATGAGGTGGGGTAATCTCATCAATGGTGACTTGGGTCGTCCCCATTGAGGGAAAGAGTGAGGAGGGCATTGCTGATTGCGCTTGAGTTTGAGCTTGGGGCATACCCGTTGTAGACATGGGTGATACGGGGGCTGGCGCAGGCTTAGCGGGCTTTTCTACCTTGGGGACAATTAAGTCGATTTTCAGGTCAAGGAGTAGAAATCTTGCGTCCATGTAGGTTAAGCGCAAGCCCATTTCTTCATTCATCCTCTTTTGCATTCCGTTAAGGTCGAGCCCCTCGGCTGCCCATTGATGCAATTGGTCGATTTGTTCTTGAGTTAATTGAGGTGAGGTCATGGTCGTATAATTAAAGGGGGGAGTGTTTATGGTGCAGGGCTAATTGGCTCGGGATTCATGGCAAACTCCCAGCATTGGCGGAATGAGCTCGCAAAGTCATTAGGACGGCGAGCGAGCCATGCGGTAATGAGTTCTGGGGCAAACCACTGGACAGCCTCAATCTCGGCAGCAGGGAATCTCGTTTTACCCGAGTAACCAGCTACCAAGAGCTGGACATGTTCCATGCCATTTTGTTCATTGGGTTCAAAGTGAGCAACCTCGTGGAGCTCGATGTCGTCAATCCCGAGTTCCTCGTGAAGCTCGCGTTTGGCAGCTTCCATATAGCTCTCGCCTGCATCGACATGTCCAGCCGCAGAGGAATCCCACACACCAGGGTGCCGATCTTTCCACGGAGAGCGTTTTTGCAAGAGGATGGCACCATGTTTATTGCGTACAAGGATATGGACGGCACGATGGGTGAGATTGCCCTCGTGGATTTCTTTGCGCGTTTTTTGCCCGATGACTTGGTTTTGAGAATCGACGACATCGAGGAGCTCACCATCTTTTTGAGGAATTCCCTTGAGTGGGCTCGTGTCGTAATGATTGGTCAGGGCAATCCACTGTGCCAGATTTAATTCTTCGGGGCGGACGGTCTCGTTGATGCCCATGGCGTGCGCCACCGCTTTCCAATCAATCTCGGAGGGCAATTGGTTTTTTAATTGCTTGCGGCGTTGAGAAAATGCTTTGCGCATCAATTCGTCCATCAGGCGAGCATCATACGGAGGGAACTCTGTCAAGGGTCGTGGCATGAGCGACATAACGGTCGAGTCTATGCGCGGACGCGGAGAAAAAGCCTCTGGGGGAATGGTTTTGAGGGGCTGAGGAATCCAATTTTTCTGCACTCTCAAGGAGAGGAGTCCATAGGCATCATCATCGGGGGTCGCTAGGATACGGTCGATGAATTCCTTTTGGAGCATGACGACGGCACGGCTCACGGGAGAGGGGCGAGAGAGGAAATTTTGAATAATCGCCCCGCCAGCAGAATAAGGGAGGTTGCTCAAGAATTTGACGGGCGCCTCGGCAAATAATCGCCTAGGATCCCACTCGGCAGCATCGGCATGATGAACCTCGACATGGGGGAAATCTCTCCATCGTTCACGTTGATACTCAACGAGTCGAGAATCAAACTCAATGAGTATCATCTTGCGACAGAGGGGGACGGCATGCTCGGTGAGAGAGCCTGCCCCTGGACCTACCTCAACGACGCAATCCTCTGGTTGGATGTCAAGTTGCTCGACAATCCATTGAGCAATATTTTCATCTGTTAAGAAATTTTGACCAAGAGCTTTACTCGGACGTACCTCATATTCTTCGAGAATATCCCTGATTTGAGTAGCTTTCATGGCTTCTGTAAATTGAAAAATCGCTCCTTGTCTTTTATTAGAATAATAAAAGGACGGGGTTCTCCATAAGTGTTTTAAACTCTGCCACAATCTGATGGGCAGCAGCCTCATCCATTGCCTCTGCATTCATGTAGAGGTTCACGGGGAGTAATATTTTAGAGACGGGGCGTCCGACCTCAATACTCGTTTTTGGGCGCGCGCCACCGAGTGCAATCAAGGCAGTTGGACGGTTAGAAAGTGTTTTTTTAAGCTCTTTGACAGAGACCTTGGCGTCACAAATGACGAGATTAGGCTGAATATCAGAGAGATTCTCTTGTGTCCCACGCTCAAAGGAGCGTCTGCGACAAGCAATGTCGTAGATGCTCTTTTTCTCGGCATCGGGAATGGGGATGCTTTGTTCCCCCTTGTCCATCACCATGAGCAAATCGACCTCTTTATCCTTACCCAGCCAACGAGCATCACTCAAGCACGCCTTGACAGTCGAGCGCACGACATAATCAAAGAGGCAATAACGCCCCCCCAACAAAGCCTCACATTGTACCGCTATAGGAATGCTCATCGCGGCCAGTTGAGACATATCGGTATCAAAAGAGAAGACATAGTAACCATCCATGCAAGAGACGGTATTGGTCACTTTGCGATCGCCAGCGGCTTTTTTGACGATAGGGCAATGTTTACCCGTAGGGGTATTGATTAAGTCACAAGACATAATTCTCCCATAAGGTCCACTCCCCTTGATTTCTGTACAATCAATGCCGAGATCCGCCACTATTTTTTGTGCCAAAGGGCTCATCCGAACGTCGTTCTGAGCATTTGTCTCTATCGGCTCTAAGAGAGCCAGAGTCTGACCTACGGCGATAGTGGCACCTTCTGAGGCAATAACGCGAGATAATTTGCCTGCATCACAGACGCGCAACTCCAGATTAGCCTTGTCCGTTTCAAGATCGGCAATATGGTCGCCAGCGATAATTTCATCACCGACCTTTTTGAGCCAGCGGAGGACGTGACCTTCAGTCATCGTATCGGAGAGGCGAGGCATTACAATTTCAATGGACATGAATCTTTTGGGGGGCTTAATGCTTGTATAGTGCCACACGCATGGGCAGGGTTCAACGCTTCTTTTCCGATTTCTCCCGTGGGTGGGATGTAGTCTGGAGGAATATTCAAACGTGAGCGAAGCATTGTTTGGATGGTTACCACGTATCCCTAAGAAGAAGCTTCGTGGCAGGGACTAAATAAAAAGGTGGTGGAATACGGGTCTGATCCTCACCAGACCCGTATTCGACAGTTGCCGATGATTTTTAGGCGGTGTATTTTTCGACGCCGTCGATGATGACTTTACTCGTTGAATAGTCATCATTAAGCAAGACCATATCTGCGATAAAGCCTGGGGCAATTTTACCAAGCCCCGTCAATCCAAGAGATTGAGCCTGATTCCAAGAGGTAGCCTTGACCAATTGGCTGAGGGGCAAGCCCGTCAATTGATGGATGTTGCGCAAACCATAGGCGTACTTAAGCGTACTACCTGCGAGGTTACCCGATTCAGCGAGGCGAGCTACACCGCCCTTGACGATGATAGGCAATCCGCCCAGATCTCCAGGACCATCGGGCATCCATGAGCAAGCCAATGAGTCGGTAATCATCATCATTTGACCAATGCACTTGGTCGTAAAGATTGTTTTGAGCATGTCGCCACACAAATGAATTTGGTCACAAATGACTTCAATCTTGATTTCATGATCAAGCAAGCCCGAGCCAACCAATCCGATTTCTCGGTGGTGTATCGGTGACATTTGGTTGCAGAAGTGGGTTAGATGAACCAATCCCGCAGTTTTTGCCTTGATAAAGTCGGCATGAGTTGCCGCGCTATGCCCAGCAGAGCAGCGGATTCCCATCTGAGACGCCTCGGCGATAAAGTCAATCGCACCTTCTGTTTCTGGAGCTAACGAAATGAGCAACACGCGCGCAATATCATTGAGACGTTTGACCTCATCGATATCAGCAGTACGCACAAAAGCAGGGTTTTGAGCACCACAGCAACGAGCATTAATATAAGGCCCTTCTAAATGGACACCTGGGGTTTTGGCATATTCCTGCGTCTTCATATATTCAGCCACCGTCTTTTGAATATCTTCCAAGGTCTTGGGGGCGAGGGTGAGGGTTGTTGGTAACCATGTGGTGACCCCTTCTTTCATCTTGCACTCGGCAATGACCTTGAGACCCGATAAATCAGCATCACAGGTATCACATCCACCAGCACCATGGCTGTGAATGTCAATA
Organism: Akkermansia sp.; assembly: GCA_036644695.1. Taxonomy (GTDB): domain Bacteria; phylum Verrucomicrobiota; class Verrucomicrobiia; order Verrucomicrobiales; family Akkermansiaceae; genus Akkermansia. The sequence goes on from JAVXPO010000008.1 coordinate 32,269, forward strand.
AATCCAGGAAGGAGCATTTTGCCTCCTGCATCAATCGTTTTATCTGCCTTGGGTAAATCTGTCCCAGCTGGATAAACATTGATAATTTTTTTACCGTCCATCTCTACAGAGGCACCGCAAAGGTCGATACCTGGAGAAATAACATGTGCATTTTTAATGATTGTAGTCATGATTGTTGTTGAGTTAAAAATGATAATTGAGAATTATTTTTGACTGAGGATAGCATTCCATTCAGCAACGCGAGCCGCCTCAGCTTTGAGTACGGGCTTAGGTGAGTCAATGAGTTGCACTGACTTGATCTGATCCCCTTGTTGAATCGCATCAATCACCTCTTGCCCTTTAATGACTTTGCCAAAGACCGTATGTCGCCCATCCAAGTGAGGTGTTGCCTTATGAGTGATAAAAAATTGAGAACCATTGCTGTTGGGCAAGCCAACATTTGCCATGGATAAGACGCCTGGTCCATCATGCTTAAGCTCGGGGACGATTTCATTCTCAAACGAATAGCCTGGAGTCCCTCTCCCCGTACCCGTTGGATCACCAGTCTGCACCATAAAGTTGGGAATCACCCGATGAAAGGTCACGCCATTGTAATATCCACGTTTTGCAAGATTGAGGAAAGCCGCTGCCGTTACAGGCGTCTTAGAGGCATAAACGAGTAGCTCTACATCGCCTGCCGTCGTCTTCAAAATAACGCGGACATCCCTAATTGCTTGCTGAGCAGAGGGCGTCGCCTCTCCTGCGATAGGCTGTGCTGACGCTCCATTCCACAAGAACGCCAAGCAAACAACCATCAAAATCAGGTAAGAATACTTTTTCATCGCTCATGAAGCATAATCAATTATCGCCCTCAAGTCGATAGAAATACGTCAACAAGCCCCTCGTGATGCCAAGATGGCAGGAACTGTCTTGAGCACGATCTTGGCATCTGACATCAATGACCAATTATCTATATATTTGAAATCAAGCTTCACCAACTCATCAAAGTCAGAGATGGTGCTACGTCCCTCAATCTGCCAATAACAGGTGATCCCAGGCAACACGCTTAACCTCCTGCGATGCTCAATCTTCTCAAAAGCCTCTGTCTCATAGACAGGCAGAGGGCGAGGACCAATCATGCTCATCTCACCAACCAGGACATTGAGCAATTGAGGAAGCTCATCAATACTATATTTGCGGATGAATTTGCCAAACTTAAACACACGGGGGTCTTCTTTTAGTTTGAAAATAGGTCCATCCATATCATTCCCCACGTCCTTTTTGACCTGATCAAGGCATTTGTCTGCACCCTTGGTCATCGATCGGAATTTCCAAATACTGAAATGCCTCCCGTACTTACCAGAACGTCGTTGACGATAAAAAATTGGACGCCCGTCTGACAGATAAATACCAATGGCAGCGATCAACCAAAGTGGTGAGGTCATCATCATCACGAGACATGCCCCTGTATAATCTAAAAATAGTTTGCGAGTCGAATTAGAGCGAGCAAACCCCAATATGGTAAAGGAGAGTTGCCCCAATGACTTTTGACAAACCAATTGAGAAGCAGGTAACTCACCCACTCCATCCCTCACCCATAATTCAATCCCTTGCAGAGCGCATCGCTCCATAATCGCGGACATCCTCTCAGAACCAACCGATAAAATGAAAACCTTCTCAGGGAATTTGCGTTGAATCAATTTTTGCAAATCTTTAAGCGAGGTCTCAAGAGTCCCGACAGAGGGATCAAAGAAACACGCACGGCAATACCGATGCTCCTGTTCCGTGAGCGAATCCCACCACTTTTTGCATTTCACCTTATCTCCCACTAGCAATAATGAGCGACGCAATCCTCTCGACATGTTATCCAGCTTACTCAAAAAGAAATAAGCACCCAACGCGACTCCCGAAGCGACCACACTAATCCCCAGGCTCAATAAGGCATACCACAGCGAATTTCCCATAGGTTGCAAGCCCACATTCGCAATGATTAAAGCACCTATCAATGCCACAATCGACAATTTCAACAAAACCGTTATCATCGGATGGGCGATACCTGGTTTATCCGTACTGATCCCAAGAATCACAACCAGCATGATAACCACACTACACAAGGCAGGCATAATATCCCAACGAACACCTTGGATATCAACAAGACCTGTTAAATTGAAAAGGCACATTCCTGCTGTTAAGGAAAGAATCACTAGAAACAAGATTAAAAAGATGCGTGTTCCCTTATAGACGTGTGCGTGTAAAGACATAAGATAAATGTTCCGCTAAACTAATAAAGAAAAAATAAATATCAAGGACAAAAATAAATATAATAATACTAACTTATTCTTTATCAATTATTCTAGTAAAAAATAAAAAGATTGAAGAAATATTCTTAGAAAATCATGAAAATCATCAATTTTGTTCCGCTCAGCAAGCCCCCTCATGGCACCTCAATCGCCCAATCTCTCGATTGGAGAATATTCCTTAAAAACTTGGGTGTTGGTACTGGACGAAAAGCCTTCCTACTGGTAATGTGAGGTCGAGGTTTGTTTCCGCCCCTGCTTGCGGAAACATGCTACTAGGCAACGGAGATTTCCTCCGCCTTCTCAAAAAATTCTCATTAAGCTCTTTATTTTCAATACCTAATATCCATTCCATTCTTCATTATGAAATACATTTTCGTTACGGGCGGCGTTGTCTCCTCACTAGGTAAAGGGCTTGCAGCTGCCTCAATTGGCACCCTACTTGAACGCTGTGGTCTCAATGTTACCCTCCAAAAATTTGATCCCTACTTAAATGTCGATCCAGGCACGATGAGCCCCTTTCAACATGGCGAGGTCTATGTCCTCAACGATGGGGCAGAGACAGATCTCGACTTGGGGCATTATGAGCGTTTCGTCAACTGCAAGCTATCCCGTCTCAACAATTTAACCTCTGGGCAGGTGTTTGAGAGCGTGCTCCGCAAAGAACGCCATGGCGATTACCTAGGCAAAACAGTTCAGTACATCCCCCACGTCACCGATGAAATCAAATCAAGACTGTACGATTTGACGGCAAAATCACCTGATACAAATGTCATTATTACCGAGATTGGTGGAACGGTGGGCGACATGGAAGGTCATATTTTCCTCGAAGCTCTTCGTCAATTTGCCTTAGAAGTTGGTCGCAGTAACGTCTGTTTCATCCACGTTACCCTGCTCCCCTACATTAAAGCGGCAGGGGAAATGAAAACGAAGCCCACTCAGCAATCCGTCGCCAAATTGCGCGAAATCGGCATCCAACCTGATGTGATTATTTGCCGTACTGAATACGATATGAGCGAAGAGGAACGGCGTAAAATCGCCATGTTCTGCAACGTCGAGGCAAAAAATGTCATCGCCTTCCGCGATGTTAAAAATACGATTTATGAATGCCCGCTCGACCTGAGCCAAGATAAAATTGACCGTATCGTCGCCAAAATCCTCCAATTGGATGTTCCCTCACCGAATTTGGAAGACTGGCAGGGCTTTGTCGGCAGAGTCATCAACCCCAGCCATTCCGTGCGCATCGCAGTCGTCGGTAAATATATCGCCCTGCAAGATGCCTATAAATCCATTTACGAATCCTTTACGCATGCAGGCGCTGCCAATGATGCTCGCATTGAAATTATCCGTATTGATGCAGAGGACATTGAAGAAAAAGGTGCTGAGGACTTCCTCAAAGATGTAGACGGACTCCTCGTCCCAGGGGGCTTTGGAGATCGCGGGATTGAGGGCAAAATCCTTGCAGCACAATACGCTCGCGAGAACAATATCCCCTTCCTCGGCATCTGTCTGGGTATGCAAATCGCCGTCATCGAATACGCTCGTCACATTTGTGGGCTGGCAGATGCCAACTCAACCGAATTTAAGAAAAAGACGCCCGATCCCGTTATCTGCCTCCAAGAAGAGCAAAAGGGTATTGAAAACATGGGAGCCACTATGAGGCTTGGTGCCTATACCGCTCACCTCTTCCCAAAAACGCTCGTCCACACCTTGTACGGTAAAGATGAAATCGTCGAACGTCACCGTCACCGCTACGAATTTAACCCCAACTATCGTGAGACAATCGAGCAAGCAGGCTTAAAGGTAAGCGCAACCTCTGAAGGCGAAGGTCTCGTCGAAGTCGTCGAACTCCCTGGACATCCCTTCTATATCGCTTGCCAATACCACCCTGAGTTTCAATCACGCCCCAACCATCCTCATCCTCTCTTTGAGGGATTGGTCAGTGCTGCGCTCAAGCTCAAGGCAGAACGTTAATCTCCCTTTGAGCACCCAGTCGGAACCGAGCATCCTCAGTTCCGACTGGGTGCTTTTTTTACGCCGTTATGTTTACTGACGCCTTTGTCATTCTCTTTTACTTCCTTGCCATCTTTTCCATTGGCATCTATGCAGGGAGAAAGCAAAAAAATCTTGAGGACTATGCCCTTGGGGGACGATCCATGCCTTGGTGGGCTATTTTAGCCTCCTTGATTGCGGCAGAAGTCAGCGCGGCAACCTTTTTAGGTGCCCCGGGGGAGGGCTTTGCCACTCGCAATTTTACCTATGCTCAACTCTGTATTGGCACCATTCTTGGGCGCATCGTCGTTGGCAAACTCTTCCTCAAGCCTTACTACGCCTATAACGTCATTTCGATCTACGAATACCTGGAGAAACGCTTTGGTATTGTCACTCGACGCATGGCATCTCTCGTTTTCCTCATCAGTCGCGTCTTAGCGAGTGGTGCACGGCTCTATTTTGCAGGTATCCTCCTTGTGATTGGATATCAATATGTAACGGGCACCTCTGCCTCTGATGAGCAGACCGTTATCATGTACGTGGTCTCTCTGATTATCATCACAATTGCCACGACAATCTACACAGCAATTGGTGGATTAAAGGCTGTCGTCTGGACAGATGTCTTGCAGGCAAGCATCCTCGCCATCTCGATTATCTCTGCTATTGGCGTCCTCCTCTACCACATTCCAGGCGGATGGGGCACTGTCACCAGCACACTCACAGGGGCAGATGATTGGTCATTTTGGTCGCTAGGGCTCGGCTCTTCTGCGGAAGTCAAAGGCATTGGCTCACAAATATCCCATGTCCTCGGACAGGATTACACAATTTGGGCAGCCTTCCTCGGGGCGAGTTTCGTCACCATGGCAACACACGGCACCGACCAAGACATGGTCCAGCGAATGCTCTCTGCCAAAAATTCCTCGACAGGCTCCAAGGCAGTCATCCTCTCGGGGCTTGTTGACTTGCCCATCGTCATGACCTTCTTGCTCACAGGAATGCTCCTCTACGTTTATTATCAAACCAATCCTGGACAAAGCCTACCTACCTCTAACATTGAGATTTTCCCCCATTTCATCATTCATAGCCTCCCCTCAGGTATCCGTGGTCTCTTAATCGCGGGACTCCTGGCAACCGCCATGGGCTCGCTATCTACTGCCTTAAATTCTCTGGCAACCACCGCAACAAAAGATTGGTATCAAAGTGTTTTTCGCCCAAAAGCCAGCGACAGAGAACTCCTCCATGCCGTCAAATGGGGTACCGTCTTTTTTGCCATCTTATTGATTACCGTGGGTGCCATCACAGCGTGGTATGTCGTCATGCACAAAAATGATCCCACCGTGCGCATCATCCCAATTGCATTGGGCATCTTTGGTTATACCTATGGCTCGCTCTTAGGTGTCTTCCTCCTCGGGATGCTCACCAAAAAGCGCGGATCTGATTTAGGTAACTGTCTTGCCATGCTAACAGGCTTCCTCGTCGTGGGCATCTTGAGCAAACTTATTCCCATGCCCGAGAGCATTGCCGACAAACTACCCGTCATCGCCTTCCCATGGCGCGTCACCATTGGCACCCTCGCCACCATGGCAGTAGGTATCCTCTTTCGCTCAAAAGCAGAGGTCGTCGAGGCATCAAGAATAGCAAAGGCAATCTCTGATCGAGAAGATCAACGCCTCAAAAATCTTAGATAATCACAAGGGATTAACAGACGAATGAGTCAAGAGAGCAATCACTCGCTTGGTCTCTACCTCAACTTGAGGATGTGTCAACAGCCATGAGACAATGACCACTCGTTGAGCACCAGCCGCTAGGACAGCAGGTAAACTCGTCTCATTGATTCCCCCAATGCAAAATACAGGGAACTCAACAGGTAGACAGCGGCGCACCTCTGCAATGCCCTCTAATCCAATTGCCAATCGACCAGGCTTGGTCGCCGTTGGGAATAAAGGACCAAATCCAATATAATCTGCCCCCTCGGCATAGCCTTGGAGAGCCTGCTCGACACTATGGGTCGAGCGTCCAATAATTTTATCCGCCCCCATCAATGCCCTGACAGCAGAGAAATCTGGAGTATCTTGTCCAATATGTACCCCATCAGCATCATATTCATCCGCAAGTTCAGGATAATCGTTCACGATCGAGAGACATCCATATTTCCGACAAAGGGGCACAACGCGACTCACCACATCCTTCACAGTCTCAAGAGGAACATTCTTCGCGCGCACCTGTAAAATTTTAACTCCTCCACGTAATAACGCCTCGGCAATCTCCTCTACGAGAGCTAACTCAACATAACCAAGATCAAGAATACCGTACAAACGGCAAGATTTAAGAATAAGCAAACGATTCATCATCAATAAAAAAGCCTACTTGGATTTAAGTAGGTTTCGTGAAATAATTAATGGAGCGGATGATGAGATTCGAACTCACGACATCAACCTTGGCAAGGTTGCGCTCTACCCCTGAGCTACATCCGCTTGGATCGCATTACTTATAAAAAGTAGCGCGGGAGGAACTATATAAGGATCGATACCTTCTCGTCAAGAGAAATCTAACTAAATTATTTATTGATTACCGATGATACGGGGTACCAGCGATGATGGTGTAGGTGCGATAGAGTTGCTCTAAGAGGACGACTAGGGCAAGCTCATGCTGGAGCGTTAGCTTGCTGAGTGCCATGAGGTGGTCACATTGAGCACGCAGGGCATCGGTGTGTCCGTCTGAGGCGCCGATTAAAAAGGCGACTCGTTTGACGGAGTGGAGTTGCCATTGCTTTGCCATGTTGGTGAATTGAGCGGTTGTCCACAGCTCGCCTCGCTCATCCATGGCAATGCGCAGACATCCCTCGCTAGCGGCTATCAATCGAGACGAGACATCGCTAGAGGAACCATCTTTGACCCATTTAAGCTCTGTTTTACCAAAGGGTTTGAGTCGCTCCATGTAGAGGTCAACGCCGTTTTTTGCATAAGATAAGGCAGGTTTGCCTGCACCAAGTACCAAAAAGTGCATACGCGTCGTTTAGCTCATCGTGATGTTGATCCCCACGGGGCAATGGTCTGAGCCGACGATGTCGGGATAGATCTCAGCAGAGATCAGATCGGGCAAAAGCGCAGGCGACATGCAAACATAATCGATGCGCCAGCCGACATTCCGTGCACGAGCCCCTCCGCGATAGGACCACCACGAGTATTGTTCGGGGACATTAGGGTGGGTGTGTCGAAAGGTGTCGATGAAGCCTGCATCCAGTAAGTGCGTAAAGTCCTCACGCTCTTCATCAGAAAAGCCTGCGGAGAAATGATTGTCTTTAGGTCTCGCAATATCAATCTCCTCATGCGCCACATTAAGATCACCACAAAAAATAACGGGCTTTGAGGCAGCAAGCGTGACGACGTATTGGCGAAAGGCCTCGTTCCATTCACGACGATAAGGCAATCGAGCCAATTCATTTTGTGAATTGGGGGTATAGCAATTGACGAGATAAAATTGATCAAATTCCATCGTGCAAACGCGTCCCTCGGTGTCGTGCTCTGGGGCATTGATACCCAGTCTCGTCGAGAGGGGCTTGATTTTGCTCAAAATGAGCACGCCAGAATATCCTGGTCGTTGCGCCGGGTTCCACAGCTGGTGTTGCCATGAGCTAAGCCACAGATCAGAAACTTGCTCAGGTCGAGCCTTAATCTCTTGAAAACAAAGAATATCAGGTGCCAGCTCATCCATCCATTCTCCAAGCCCCTTCGCTAAGGTGGCGCGTAGTCCATTTACGTTCCAAGATACTAGTTTCATGTCGTTTTTAGATAATATCACATTTAGCTCTTATGCGATATAATAATATAATGAAGTAGCATATTTTGTTGCTACCAAAACATGATTTCAATATCAACAAGAGGCTTTGTTAACTTCCTGTTAATATTAAGCCTGTTTATTACTAATGTAGATGCCTTTCATGATTAACAAATGCTTTTGTTCCGTTTCTGTTCAAATCAACCCTCTTTATATCATTCAAGCTTTGGAGATTATCGTCCAGAGGCAATGTTTATCAATTTTTTGAGGTCAAATACAGCGGGTTTTCTTCCGCTTCCCTCGCTCATTAATGAGACGAGCCCAGCGCCTACAATTTGATTAAGTAGATTACGAACAGTCACATCCTGACAAGAGCTCTCTTTCTCTTTCATGAGACTAATGATTTGAGGCTTGGTAAAAATAGGAGTTTCAAAAATACAATCCAACAAGAGTTGCGAATATGTGGAATGTGTTGCGATTCTAAAATCAGATCTCAATGACTCATAAAGTTCGTTAATTGCTATGGCTCGTCGCATATTCTCTTCTGCTTGGACTTGGATTCCCTGAAGGAAAAAAGAAATCCATTGATTCCATTCTCCTTTTTCATGGACAGCCTTTAGACGAGTATAGTATTCCTCCCTATTTGCTTCTAAATAGGAAGACATATAAAACATGGGGCGATGAAGTATGCCTCTTGCATAAAGAAAAAGAGGTATCATCAGCCTCCCTATGCGTCCATTCCCATCTAAAAATGGGTGAATCATTTCAAATTGGACATGCATGACTGCGGTTTGAACGAGCGGATCAACTTGGGTTTTATGTACGATATAGTCCAGCCAGTTCTCCATCAGAGAGACGACATGAATCGGATCAGGGGGCAAGTAAGTAGCCTGTTCCATGGGGCACCCTTGCAAACCAATCCAGTTTTGTATCTCACGGAATAATCCAGGGGATTTGCTATTACCTCGGACACCCTCCATCAAAATACGGTGAATTTCTCGCACTAATCCTAACGATAAAGGTCTTTCATGCAGGCTATGGGAAGCAAAACGCATTGCCGAACGATAATTTTTAATCTCATTGATATCCTCGTTCTTACGATCACTAAATGAAACGCCTGCTCCCTGTTCATATACTTCATCTATCGTTGCTTGAGTTCCTTCAATTTTTGAAGAAAGAACCGCTTCCTGAGTCATAAAAGGAGAGAGGAGGATGTCTGGATTGATGAGTCCTCTTACCATCCCGTCATATCGCGACAATGCCCTATTGGCTGCGCCTAGTGTTTCAACAAATATATTCGCATCAAGAGCGTCAACGGGAAGATTTTGAGGTAGAAAAGGCGGAGTCATCTTGTTTTGTTAATATCAAAACATTGTTCCAATGTCAACAAGAAGCTTTGTTGACTGCCTGTTAGTATTAAGCCTGTTTAATACTAATGCAGTAGCTCTTTGTCATCATTAAAGATTTTTGAAGTCGGTCAAGGAGCTCAATAAAGGGACATTTGAGCAGATACGTAAATACTCAAATGTGCAAATCCTCAACTGGAGGATTTCTTACAAATATTCCGGGCGTTGCAACAATTCGGCAACTCTTTTGAGTAAGCGACCTGCATCGCCACCATCAATGACGCGGTGGTCAAAGGTGCCGACAATATTTGCTTTAGAAATGGGGATAAAAGCCTCGACTTCATCGCTCCAGACAGGTGCCTTGGTAACGGCACCAACCCCTAAAATGAGAGATTCGCTCGGCATGGGCATCGGCGAGGCAAAGGTCAGTCCAAAGCCACCAAAGTTGGTAACTGTGGCAATACCGCCACGTTGATCTTCGGGGGAAAGGCGACGACTCCGCGCTTGGGCAATGAGTTTATTGTAATCCTCAAGTAGCTCATCCAGCGTGCGTTCATTGACACGACGCAAGACGGGCACCATGACGCCATCGGCAACCTGAGCGGCGATACCGATGTCAATAGCTTTGGGCATCAATATATTACCCCCTACGAGATACCCTGCGCATTCGGGAGCTTCGGCAATTGCCAAGGCAAAGGCACGGACAAAGTAGAGCGTCACCCCAGGTCTCAGTGGGTGATTTTTACGGTGCTTGAGGATGGGGTCCATGTAGACGGGGCGCCCAGCTGATGCTAAGGGGCGAGTCCAGCTACGACGCATTGAGTCTGCCACAGCAAGGCGCATCGAGGAGGCGCGACGCTTGGGCCACTCACCCACATAGTCTAAAAAGTGCTCAAGGTCATCAATCGTGACTCGTCCACCAGAGCCCGAGCCAGTAATGGAGGCAATGTCAGAGGAGCGCATGCCCAATTCATCCATTCTCGCCTTCATGCGTGGGGATAAATAGTGAGCACCCTTGATGCCCACAGGGACTGGTAATCCACGAACGCTAGGTTGCACGACGAGGGAGGGTTGTTCCTGAAATTCTCCCGTGACTTGGAAATGCGCGCCATCACTGTTATTCGCAAGAGATGAGGCAGAGATAGGCACTGACTCTGGGCTCGTTGGCAAAGTGGGCGCAACATCGTTATCGCCCATGGCAGTTGCCCCACAACGCTCAATCTCCTCCTCCGTCGCCTCAATCGTCCCCATACGGGCACCAACGACGATGGACTCGCCCTCTTGGATTAAAATCTCGGTAACGACGCCACCGCAAATCGTGGTAACGCCCATGGTTGCCTTATTGGTCTCAACCTCAAAGACTTCTTGGTCTGCCATGACTTCGTCGCCAGGCGCGACGAGCATACGCAATACGGTTGCCTCGGCGATTGATTCGCCCAGTTGTGGCATAAGAATGGGTACTTTAGGCATGGTCTTAAAAAACAGTTAAATAGCGAGCAAATGACGGATGGCTGCCGCAATCGACTCAAGAGTCGGGCGGTGAACCTTCCAAAGGTTAGGGTGTTGAGGGATGGGGCAATCTTTTGAATTCAAACGTTGTGGCGGAGCATCCAATAAATGAAAGCCCTCTGAAACGATGCGAGAGACGACCTCAGCAGTCACGCCCCCCCAAGGGAAATCCTCACCAACGACGAGGACGCGCCCCGTGCGAGCAACCGAGGCAATAATCGTATCGACATCCAATGGCTTCACCGAGCGTAAATCGACGACCTCGACCTCAAATCCGCTCTCTTGTTGCAAGAGGTCAGCAGCACGCACCGCCTCATGCACCATCGCACTATAAGCAACCACCGTTGCATGCTTACCTGGACGAGCAATGCGCGCCTGACCAAAGGGAATCACAGGACCGATTTTATAGGAATCTGCCTTGAGCCAGCGATAGAGGAACTTATGCTCTAAAAAGATTACAGGATCAGGTAATTCAACCGCCTGACGCAACATCCAATACGCATCTGATACCGTCGCTGGCGTCATGACGTGCAAGCCTGGATAGTGGGCAAAGAGCGCCTCCATGCATTGGCTATGGAAGGGACCTCCCCCTGGTGTACCACCAAAAGGTAAGCGCACCGTCAAATTGATTGGCATCCCCGTTCGATAGTAATGAGAGGCACCCATGTTGACGATTTGATTGAGGGCAATCGTGCTAAAATCGGCAAACTGAATTTCGAGAATAGGTTTTTTCCCCTGAATTGCAGCTCCAATGGCGAGCCCTGCCATGGCATCCTCACAGATAGGTGAGTCAATCACCCGTTTGGGGAAAAGCTCTTTGAGATTTTTGGTTGCCTTGAAGGCACCGCCGAATAAGCCGACGTCTTGACCATAGATAAAGACGTCGGGGTCCTCACGGAGAAGATCTTCCTGTGCATCTCGAATGGCATCAATATAGGTTATGCTCATGCGTTCGTTTTCCTTCAAATTAATAGGGCCTCCACACGGTTGCGTTCCAATCGTCTCGATAAGGGTCAGGCTCGGGCTCGCGTTGAGCGCGTGCCACTGCCGTCTGGACCTCCTCCGTCGCCGCCGCTTTCCATTCCTCATTTTCTTCCGCCGTGATCCAACCGCACTCTAAAAGTTGTCGTTCAGAGACGAGGAGTGGATCTTTAACTGCATACTCTTGCTTGAGTGCTTCGGGTATATAGGTTGCTGAGTCGTGCTCGCCGTGCCCACACATGCGCAAGGTATTGGCGAGTATCCATTGAGGTCCCTTCCCTGCTCGTGCGGCACCAACTGCCTTTTGAAATGTCTTTAAGGTTGCCAAAAAATCGGTGCCATCCACCTCGTAGGTCATCATCCCATACCCCTTACCGCGATCCACGAGACTCTTACAACCAAACTCATGCTCGTTCGGGGTCGAATAGGCAAATTTATTATTTGAGACCACGACAACGACTGGCAACTGCTCGACAGAGGCTAAATTACAAGCCTCATGGAATGCCCCCGTCGAGGTCGTCCCATCACCACAAAAAACCATCCCTATCGTATCTCCAAGCTTATCATCAAGCTTTTTGGCAAATAAAGCACCGAGAACTACTGCTACCGTACTGCCCAAATGACTAATTGGGATAATATAGCCCTCCGCTGGCACGCCACGATGCACATTGCCATCACGCCCTCGCGTATATCCAAGTGAAGATCCCAGATAAGAGCGCGCTGCCTCAATAATAGGCTCACCCCAGGCATACCGAGCCGCCTGCTCACGAATGAAGGGTGAGAAAATATCCTCCCCACGACGAATGCAGACACCACCAGAGGCAGCTATCGCTTCGTGGCCACGACCAAGAAAGACGCCACCCGTAATTTTGCCGGCTTTATACAGGCTGGAAATTTTACTATCGAAGGCTCTCGCTACAAGCATGGCTCTATAAGCCCTAATTGCAGTTCCCTTCATTTCCGATGAATTGTTGTCGGAATCAGGCACGGTCTTATTCTATCGGCGATCCATATAAAAGCAATGCGTTTCAGCAAAAATGTTTTCCCATCCCCTATTTCGCTAACATTTTCAATAAAAAAATAAATTTTCTGGAATGTTTCTCGCTTTATCAGGTTACTACCTAACCCGTTTTCATC
>JAVXPO010000009.1:0-927 GCA_036644695.1 Akkermansia sp.
CAACACTCCGCTTTGCTCCGTTAACGCAACACGTTCTCCCCCAGACCCCGACCCATTACAACCTAAAATAAAAAGCTCCCGAATCCTTGAGTGGATTTGGGAGCTTTTGATGAGTTTTTAATTTTTTGATGTAAGGTCAAAGGAGAGCCTGCAATTTTTGTGAAATGGCTTCTTTTGAGCTTGCGCCAACGATGGTGTCAACCATTTGACCTCCCTTAAAGAAGATTAAGGTTGGGATAGAGCGGACATTGTAGGTTGATGCGATGCCATTGTTGGTATCGACATCAACTTTGCCAATTTTGACTCGTCCTTCAAATTCAGTGGCTAGTTGGTCAATGATGGGGGCGATCATGCGGCAGGGACCACACCATGTTGCCCAAAAGTCAACCAAGACTGGTTTGTCGGATTGTAAAACTTCGGCGGTGAAATTATCTTCTGTTAATGTAAGTGCCATGCTGTGATAGATAGATTAAATGGATAAAGAGTTCAACTCTCCTCTGCGGCAACAGTTTTTTCATTGGCTCCGAGCATGCCGGGATTTTCGCGACCAGGGAGCATATCGGTCTGGACTTGAACGTAGACGAGGACGGCACCAACGATGAGTGCGACCCATGAGAGGGCTAGCATCAATTTGCTGGAGCTGGCTTCTTCTTCCTCTGTCGTCCGAATGGAGCTTTGGAAGGATGTGGCAGGGGCAGTTGCTGATATGGGTTGTGTCGGTGTCAGCGCGATGGTTGCCTTGGGGAGTTGTGCTGTGGGGCGTCCTGCGGTAAGTGGCGTTGTCGGTGCCGTGCCAGCCTTGAGTGGCGTGGTAGCATTTGTGTTGAGCGCGACTGTTTTGAGTCCGCCGCCGAGTTTGATGCCACCGCCGAGTCCAGCAGGGCGTAAGGGGATCGTTGGGGCTGTAGAGGCTGGTGTTGCTGGGAT
>JAVXPO010000009.1:937-41680 GCA_036644695.1 Akkermansia sp.
TGTTCCACAGGCGCTCGCCGGCTTTGCTGTGGCGGGGGGTGCGGGGGGGCGGCCTGGGGCCGGCCCCTGTGGGGGGGGGGGGGCGATAGGGGAGGGGGGAGCAACAGGTACTGATGGTGTTGATGGTGCTGCGTTAGAAACAGGGGGTACTCCAGGTGCTGCTGGCATGGGCGGAGGAGGCGGTGTTCCACCAAGACTTGGGGGGGGAGGAGGATTGCTCATAAGAATAAAACTATTATTGGTCATCAGGTTTCGCAAATTAGAGGCATCTTGGCAAGGAAAAGAATGCAAAAGATGGCTTTATGGGGCTCTTTTTTGAAAAAAGTCACATTATGTCGTCGTAATAAGGAAGAGCGCTTGCGTTAAAATGTCATTTTATCTAGTGTAGAGTCATCCTGTTTGACCATTTATGAAACCATTGACTAAAATTGCCGACACCTCCTTGCCCGATGGGGCTATGCTTGAACTATGGGAGCGAGATGGCTCGTATTTCCTGTTAAGAGATGGGGTGCAACTTGCCTCTAGTTTTTCACATGGCAATGATGATGCTGCGGCAGAGTTGGCAGCGGCTCCGATTAAGCGAGCTAATCAGCCGACGGTGTTGATTGATGGGTTGGGGCTAGGCTTCCAATTATCTGCGGTGATGGCGACTTTGAATCGTGAGAAGGCCTCTTTTATTGTTGCAGAGCCTTGTGCTGATTTAGTGGCATGGAATGAGAATCAGCTGGATTTTTTACATCCAGGTCTTTTGTCGGATCCTCGTGTGATGATCGAGTCGATGAGTGCCTTGGATGTAGCGCGCAAGCATGAGAAGATGTTTCATGCTGTTTTAATTAAGTCAACACAGGGACGATGCCAGCTGACGATTGCAGAGGCTTCTGATTATTGTGCTACACTCAAGCAAGGGGGCTTATTGATTCTTTTGTTGTCAAAGCCTGATACTAAGTTGAATAAGGTGTTTCAACGAGGTGGGTTTGAGGTGACGACGTGTGCTGTTCCCTCGTCTCATAAGGGTAAGCAGACGAATTATAATACAATTTTGATTGCCAAAAAGGGTCGTTTCATCCCAGCGGCACAACGTTCTTCTGAATCTTAACTTTATTTTATGACAATGACTTTTACAATTACTCGTATTTTACTCCCTGCTTGTCTGACCTTAGGTCTTACATTGCCCGCGATGGCGGATTTTATGGCGCAAGGGACTTTATTACCCAAAAAAGAGACACACGGGATATCATTTGTCCCCAAGAATGTTTCTGGGATGTATGTTCTCGACGTGTTGCCACAAGGTGCAGTGGTGAAAAAGGGGGAATCGGTGATTATTGCCGATTTTCGCGAGGTGGATGCGGTTCTTGAGGATTTCCAGAGGTTGGTCAAAGCACGTAAGCTCAATGTGATGCGGTTGCGTTTTGATTTAGAGCAGCAAAAGCTTTTGTCTGCTCAAAAGGTGAAAGAGTCAGAGTCGTCTCTCTTGCGTAGTCAAGAGGATCAAAAGGATTTTTTAGAGAAGCGCAAGGCACGTATGCTCTCCGAAGAGGAGGAGCGGGTCAATAAATCGCTACGCCAATTGTCGTATAAGCAAGAGGAGTTGAATCAATTGGTGAAAATGTATCGAGATGACCAAGTCGCTGAAGATACTGAAGAGATTATCCTGAAAAGGCTTAAAAATGAGGTGGACGAGTCTGAGTTTGCTGTACAAGGGGCAAAATTGATTGCCGAGTTGTCTAAGTTACGGACGATTAATCGCATGGTGGAGGATTATCAAACTGCCGTCGAT
The DNA here is from genome assembly GCA_036644695.1 of Akkermansia sp. GTDB lineage: Bacteria > Verrucomicrobiota > Verrucomicrobiia > Verrucomicrobiales > Akkermansiaceae > Akkermansia. The sequence goes on from JAVXPO010000009.1 coordinate 2,715, forward strand.
CAAAAGGAGTTATCACTCCGTAGTGTCAAGGCTGGTGCTGAGTTTGACATTGATCAAAAGAAGTTGGCGTTGACGGACGCAGAAGTTTCGTTAAAGAGGACACAGAATAAGTATAACGACCTCATGGCGGATCGCAGTATGGGTGAGTTTAAGGCTCCAGCAGATGGTATTTTTATCTATGGGGGGTATGTTGGCGATAAGTGGATGACGACCTCGATTGCCTCAAAGCTCTGCCCAGGTGGTAAGTTAGAGCCACATAATAAGATTGGTACGATTGTGCCCCCTAATAGTGAGTTGATTGTGCAGGCGATTTTGCCAGATTCAGCACCAACCCCACGCGTGGGCGATGCGGTGATTGTCAAGATTACTAACAAGCAAGTCCCCGGGACGGTGTCTCTCGCGAGCCCCATCCCTGATTCTGACGGCAAGAGGCGCATTTTAGTGACGCCAGAGGTTCCTGCCGCAGATATTTTTGCCCCAGGATTGCCTGTGCAGGTGATGATTAAGGATAAACAACTTTAATTGAATGAGATTGCGTTCCCCTATTTTTCTGGTGATTGCTTTACTCTTGGGCTGTTTGGCGGCTCAAGGTCAGGTGGGGCATGCCCCAGTGGAAAAGGTGGATACGATTCCCATTGCAAAAATTCCTGATATTGCGCCCAAGTCCCCCGAAGAGTTTCAACGAGCATTTCGTAAGGCAGTGGACTTCCTCCTTGCCAATCAAAATAAGGATGGATCATGGGGGACTCATACGAAAACGAAGGGTCTTAATGTGATTTGTCCCCCGCCGACAGGTCCGCTTAGCTTTCGGTCTGCCTCGACGGCATTATGTCTTTTAGGGCTTTACGGATCGCCTCTGCGTGATGAGCCTGCGGTCAAGGAGTCATGCAGACGAGGTGAGGATTATTTGTTAGAGGCTTTGCCAAGGTTGAAACGTGGAGAGACCATGACAATTTTGAATGCATGGGCACATGGCTATGGACTTGAGGCATTATGCAAGGGGGCGGAGCGATTGCCCAAAGACTCTAAAAGATATGACGAGTTAGAGCAATGCGCAGCGTTACAGATTAAGCGTTTAGATGAGCTGACCGATGCTCGTGGCGGATGGGGATATTATACGTTTGAGGTGTTCTCTGTGCGTCCTATTGGGATGCCTACCTCGTTTATGACGGCGGCTGTTTTGGTTGCGATGAAGGATACCGAGCGCGTTTTTGGCATCAAGCCAGATCAACGGCAATTGAGGCGGACGGTGAAGTTCCTCGTGTCACAGCGGACTCCCTCGGGCAATTACGTTTATTCTTCAGATCATACCTATCACCCTACTTTGCCGATCAATCGACATATGGGTAGTTTGGCTCGCACCCCGGCAGGGGATCTTGCCTTGTTGTGGTATGACCCCGATGTGGTGACAATGAGGCAGTTAGAGGATGGGCTTGACCGTTTGTGGAGTCGTAGTGGTTGGCTGGATTTAGCCGCTAAAAAGCCAATTCCGCATGAGAGTTTTGCTCAAGTGGCAGGGTATTTTGTTTTTTACGGGTATTATTATGCTGGTCGTTGTTTGTCAGTTTTACCCAAGGATAAGGCCAAGAGGCATGCGGCTCATTTGGCCTCTCAGATGATGCTTTTCCAAGAGAAGGATGGGTCATGGTGGGATTACCCCCTTTATAATTATCACAAGTTTTATGGGACAGGATATGCGTTGTCTGCCTTAGATGAGGCATGGGATGTCCTGTATGGGGATAGTGTTGCTCCTGGTAACAGTAACGGTGCTGAAAAGTGATTTAACTCACTGATGGGAGCATGGCGGTCGCGTTTATTTTGATTTTTTGAGAATGCCTCAAGCTCCCACCATATCTTATCCTGACTTGCCCGTATCTCGCCGTAGAGACGAGATTATGGAGGCGATGCAAAACCATCGTGTGCTCGTGGTGGTGGGTGAGACAGGCTCGGGGAAAACGACCCAATTGCCCAAGATGGCAATGGAGTTGTCATGGGAGAGTAAGGGGCGTGTCGGCTGTACTCAGCCTCGACGTATTGCCGCTGCCTCTGTGTCGCGTCGAGTCGCAGAGGAGTTGAAGTGCGAGCTGGGGTCTTTGGTGGGGTATCAAGTGCGTTTTGATGATAAGATTGGTGACGAGACGAGGTTAAAGTTTATGACGGATGGCATTTTGCTCGCGGAGATACAAACAGATCCCGAGTTGAGTCAATACCATACAATTATTCTCGATGAGGCACATGAGCGCAGTCTCAATATTGACTTTTTACTGGGGTATCTCAAGATTTTGCTCCAGCGGCGCAAGGATTTACGCGTGGTCATCAGCTCAGCAACACTTGATGCAGGCGGATTTGCCCGTTTTTTTGATGATGCTCCCGTCATCAATGTTGAGGGGCGCACCTTCCCCGTTGATGTATGGTATTCTCCTCCAGCGTATGAGGATGAGGAGCTACCAGAGCAGGTATGTCGTGCTGTTGAGCAATTGACTAGCTATGATGATCACGGGGATGTCCTCGTCTTTTTACCTGGGGAACGAGAGATTCGCGATGTGACCGAGAAGCTTGAGGGGCGCGCGTGGAGCCATACGCTGATTTTACCTTTATTTGCTCGCTTGGGATTGTCGGAGCAGCAACGCATTTTTCATCCATCGGGGGGGAGCCGTCGCATCATTCTTGCCACGAATGTGGCAGAGACCTCGTTGACGATTCCTGGAATTGTTTATGTGATTGATTCGGGGGTAGCTCGCATGAGTCGATATAGTGCGGCACGACAAATCCAACGTTTACAAATTGAGCCAATCTCTCAGGCGAGTGCGCGTCAGCGTGCGGGGCGATGCGGTCGCGTGTGTGAGGGCGTATGCATCCGTCTCTATGATGAGGAGGATTGGAAGGAGCGTCCTGCCTTTACTGATCCAGAGATTAGGCGTAGTGCCCTCGCTGGTGTCTTGCTCCGCATGAAGTCACTTGGCTTACCCGAGATGGGGGATTTTGATTTACCCGATCCGCCAGCTCTCAAGATGGTTACCGAGGGGTATCGTACCTTGAGGGAGCTTGGGGCACTCGATAAACGTAAAGAGCTCACCTCCATTGGTCGGCAATTGGCACGTTTACCGATTGATCCTCGTCTTGGTCGGATGATTTTAGAGGCAAAACATGAGCAGGCTCTCCCCGAGATTCTCGTGATTGTAGCAGGCTTGAGCGTGATGGATCCTCGTGAGCGTCCCTCTGATGTCGCCGCCAAGGCGGATGCGGCTCATGCTCAATGGAAAAATGAGGAGAGCGACTTTATGTCGATGCTGGCAATGTGGCGAGAGGTCCAAGTCTTTCGCGATGGGAAAAAGTGGCGCCGCAACCAATTGCGCAAATGGTGCACCCCACGATTCCTCAATATGATGCGCTTAATAGAATGGAGCAATTTGCATGAGGATTTATGCCGCTTTGTCCGTGAGACTTTGCGATGCAAGGTGCCTGCCTTGGCTGGTGAGGTCAAGGATATGGCGCAATTTGCCATGATTCATCGTAGTATCCTCGCAGGGGTTCCCAAGCAATTTGGATTTTGGAATCCCGAGCAGCGAGAATACCGCGCGGCAGGGGGGAGAGGCTTTGGGGTGTTCCCTGGCTCTGGCTTATTTAAGCGTAAAAAACGATTAGAGTGGGTCATGGGGGTTGAGTTGGTCGAGACGACGCGCTTGTGGATGAGACGAGGTGCGATGCTGGATCCTGTCTGGGTCGAGCAGGTAGCTCCTCATTTGTGCGAGGTTCATCATTCCAATGCTCATTGGGATAAGGCTCAAGGTGCCGTTTATGCAACGGAGAGAGTCGTCTGCGGAGGCTTGAGAATTGTTGATGGTCGGCGCGTGCACTACGGACGAATTGACCCCGTCAAGGCGAGAGAAATCATGATTCGCGATGGGTTATTGGCAGATGGATTTAAGGAAAAACCCGAATTTCTCAAGCATCTGGAGAGCTTAAAGGAAGAGGTGCAACTCATGGAAGTCAAGTTGCGCAAACCTGGTCAATTGTGGTGTGAGGATGGCGCATTTGAGTTTTGTGATGATAAGATTCCTGCGAATATCTGTACGGCAAAGGCATTTCTGGATTGGTATCGAGAGCTTGGTGACAAGCAAGATAGCTTGCGGATAAGGCTAGAGGATGTGACGTACTCAGGCTGGGATGAGGAGAGGGTACGTGAGTTCCCCGATGATTTGAGTTGTCAGGGGGTCGAGTACTCTGTTTATTATCATTATGGACCTGGAGATGTGGATGATGGGGTGACGCTAGGGGTGCATATTGACCAGTTGGCAGATATGCCTGATTGGATATCGGAATGGGGTGTGTCAGGGGATTTAGAACGTCGAGCCGAGGTCTTATTGAGGACGTTGCCCAAGGATTTGCGCGTGTTTTTACAGCCCATTAGTCAAAAGGCGACGGCTTTTGCAGAATTGAGAAAAGGTCTTGATGCTGATGCCCCCTTGTCTTTGCGGTTAGCTGAGTTTGTCGAATCAGAGACGGGGCGACCCTGTTATCCCCGATTTTTTGAATTCGAGCGCCTTCCTGCCGAGTTGCAGACCAAAGTCTGGATATGTGATGATGATGGGCAAGAGCTGGCAATGGGGGTTGATATCGCCCATCTGAGGAAGCACCTGAAACCCCATGTCTCAGGTCGCTTTGAGCAGGCAGCTCAAGAGCTCTTATCTCATAGTGGAATGACCTCATGGGATTGCGGAGATTTACCCCTAGAGGTGGATGTCGAGGGGCGTCCTGGCTTCCCTGCTCTCATTGATGAGGGGCAGAGTGTCGGACTCAAAGTTTATCAAGGCATCAAGGCGGCTCTCAGGTCGCATCGAGCAGGCTGTGTGAGGCTGGCGCGCCTCAAAATAACCGATCAGGTTAATCATTTGCGCAAAAAATTCCCTTTAAATTTAGAAGGGCGATTGGCCGTGAGTGTTTTAGGGGTAAGTCCTGAATATAATTTAGAGAATCTCTTGTGCGTATCCATTGAGGGTGCTCTGGGGGCTCCTTTGCCAAGGAGCCAGACAGATTTTGCAACTGCCTTGACCAAGGCACGTCAAAATTTATTTGATGTGGCGGTACGAGTAGCTGCCTGCTGGGAGCTACTCGCTAGCATGGATCATGAAATTAGGGATTTCGTCGAGGAGAAGGGGCGCGAACGCTTCTTTAACCTCATTGCCGAGGATGTCCAACGCCAACGAGCATGGCTATTTCGATCAAATTTCCTCTGGGAGGCAGGTTGGGCTCGCGTGCCAGATTTAGAGCGTTATGCTCGTGGAGTGCAGGAGAGATTTCGTCGCATCAGCTGTCAGCCCATGGAACGAGAGCTGGAACGAATCGAGAAATTTAACCGCCGATTTTTGCCGTGGCATACCCAATATGCATCGCATCAGCATGACGAGGAATGGGTCGATTTTGGATATTTATTAGAGGAATACAGATTGTCTCTTTTTGCCCCTCAAATCCCCATTCGGGGAAAAGTGTCTGACAAGCGATTAGAGGAGACTTGGCAAGATTTATGCGAAATTTGAAGAAAAAAAGGTCTAAAATCGTCCAAATTCGGGTAGAGAACGCAATCAGGCATTGACAAGAACCCCCCCTTCAAGCTTAGGAATTCAATCCCAACGAATTCGTTTACACGGTGCAAGAGCTACTCAGAACCTGTTTAGCACCTCTCACGAGTCCACTCTCACTCTCATCAATTCTCCATATTCCCCCTTTCACATGTCAAAAATTCTCATTATTGCAGAAAAGCCCAGTGTTGCCACAGACCTTGCCCGAGTTTTGGGTAAAGAATTAGGTAAGTTTACTAAAGATAAAAATGGTTCTTACTTTGAGAGTGATCAAGCAGTGATTACCTCTGCCGTCGGGCACTTGCTCGAACAGAAAAAGCCACAGACCGCCGAAGGCAAATCCCTACCATGGAAGTTCGCCTGCTTGCCCGTAATTCCAAAAACCTTTGAACTTGAGCCCATCAAGCAATCCGAAGACCGCTTAAAAAAGGTCATGCAACTTGCCAAACGCAAGGATATCGGCGAAATTGTCAATGCATGCGATGCGGGGCGCGAGGGGGAATTGATTTTCCGCAACATGGTTCGATATGGCAAATGGGATAAAAAGAAGATGTCGCGCTTGTGGATGCAGTCGATGACTGATGACTCTATCCTCTCCTCATGGCATGCTCTGCGCAGTGAAGAGGACATGGCTGCCCTCGCCGATGCCGCCATTTGTCGATCTGAGTCTGACTGGCTCATTGGCTTAAATAGCACGCGAGCCCTGACGGTGCTACAATCACGCGGAGGCTTCAATATCACCCCAGCAGGGCGCGTTCAGACGCCAACACTCGCCATCCTGACTCAACGTGAGCTGGAGATTCAGGCATTTGTGCCTTCTGAATACTCGGAAGTCGTCGCAGAATTTGGCGTCAAGGCAGGAATTTATAGTGGCAAATGGTTTGATACTGCGTGGAAAAAGAATGAGAATGTACATGCCCGCGCAGAACGCATCTGGGACAAACAGCTCGCAGAGGATATCCGTACCCGATGCGAAGGTAAAATCGGGACAGTAACCGAGGAGAAAAAACCAGCCACGGTGATTGCCCCCCTCTTGTACGATCTCACCTCACTGCAACGCGATGCTGCCAATCGATACGGATTCTCTGCTCGCAGGACCTTACAGCTGGCTCAGGAATGTTACGAAAAGCATAAAGTACTGACCTATCCAAGAACTGATTCTCGCTATCTGCCTGACGACTATATCAACAAGGTGAATGAAACCATGGGGGCGATTGTCAAGGATGAGAACGATTTCTCACCCTTTGCAAAAGAGATTTTGGACAAAAACCGCGTCAAACCCAATAAGCGTATTTTTGACGTATCCAAGGTGAGTGATCACTTTGCCATTGTGCCAACGGGCAAGCTGATTGCCATCCCGGGGGATGCGCAAAAGTTGTTTGATATGGTCATGGCTCGCTTCCTTGCTGTCTTTTTCCCCCCAGCTGTTTTTGAAGATACCAAACGAACAACGCTCATTGAGCACACCGACGGCATTAAAGATCATTTTAGCACGACAGGCCGCATTCTCGTCGAGCCAGGCTGGCAGGCAGTCTATGGCAGACGCCCAGGTAGTGGGAGTAAAGACGACTTGGTCCCCGTCGATCAGGGTGAGATGGCTCACGTCAAAGAGATTGCTGTGAAAAACTCAATGACCAAGCCCCCAGCTCGATTTAACGAAGCAACCTTGCTTGGCGCCATGGAAGGTGCGGGTAAACTGGTCGATGATGATGAGCTGAGAGCTGCCATGAGTGAACGGGGTCTGGGGACTCCTGCAACGCGTGCCTCAATTATTGAGGGACTTATCTCTCAGGAATATATTGCTCGTGATGGACGTGAGCTCGTCGCAACTCGCAAAGGGATTGAATTGGTCTGCCTCCTCCAAAAAATCGGGCTTGAGACACTCACCTCACCAAGCATGACGGGGGAATGGGAATATAAGCTTAAACAAATGGAGCAAGGCAAATTGCAGCGTGGCTCCTTTATGTCGGGGATTGAGGAGATGACCATTGCCTTAGTCGAGAATATCAAGGCGTTTCAAATGCAAATGCAACAAGTCGAATTAACGGAATTCGCCATTGCTTGCCCTCAATGTGGCGCACAAGGACTCAAAAATACACAAGATGCCGTCTCGTGCCGTTCCTGTAAATTCTCCATTCGTAAAACGATCTCAGGTCGCGAATTGACTGATGAAGAAATGACTCAGTTGATTCTTGAGAAAAAAATGCCCATTCTGACAGGATTTACCTCTCGATTTGGCAAACCCTTTGATGCCGGCTTGCTCCTCGATGAAAAATTCCATGCCAAATTTTATTTCCCGGAAAAACCCGAAGACCCTGATAAGGAAAAGGAAGTCCCCGTGAGTATAGGAATGATTCCTGCTCATGATGGCAAGCAATATGATCTCCAACAAACATCTGATCGGTGGAAGTTGCCAGAATTACACTTGGGTAAGAGCAGTAATGGCTTATCGATCTCAAGGATAATTCTTAGCCGAGAAATTACTCAAGAAGAGGTCAATAGTATCGTCTTGACGGGCAAGACCCCCCTGCTCAAGGGATTCATCTCCCAGCGCACCAAGAGACCATTTGATGCCTATCTCGTCTTAAATTTCAAAACAGGTAAAATCGGCTTTGAGTTTGATAAAACAGAGAGGAAGCCAACGCGCAAAACTACCTCAAAAACCACTGCCAAAAAAGAAGAAGCTCCTCAAGAAGTAGTGAAAGTAGTCAAAGCAGTGAAAAAAAAGGCGCCAGCAAAGAAAAAGCCCACCAAGGCGAAAGAATAATCGCCCCCAAACCCCAGCCCGCCATAAGAAAATAACGGCTTTTTATAGTATATAAGAGCTGAAAGAGGTCTTATTCCTTATCTTGTTTGATATAGGCGCGCATGGGGTATTGATGCCCCTCGGGGAAGGCGAGCCCGACGTAACGTTCCCAATCGGGCTCATCTGTCCAGTTTTTACCTCGGTCCTCTGCTGGTATGACTTTGAGGTGACCGCAATGTGCCCATGCATCAAGGACGATGGCATCGGGTAATCCTTTACCTTTTGCATTGATGTAGACGCAACTATGTTCGCGCCCTTTCCCCTTGTCACGAATAGTCATGCCGAGGTGGAAGTAGTTGAGCTTACGGCGGCGAAGTTCTCTAAAAAGATCATGTTGATAGTGCCAGCAGAGCCCTCTATCTCTCAAGTTTGAGTTGACGAGCATGTTGTTAAACCATCCTGCGAGGATGTGCTTATTGATGCGCGAAATCTCTGCCGACTTGGTATAGGCTGATTTTGATATCCATAGAGCCTCCTCTTGGACTTGAGGCTTTTGTGACTCTTGGGCGGGTAGGAGCTTGAGAAAGTCTTTCTGTAAAATGACGATATTTCTTTGAACCGTGAAACGTTGCTCGTAACCGACGGGGGGGGCTTGGCAACACGAGGTGGTGAGGAGTGCCAAGAGGAACAATGAGCAGAGAGACAATGTACGATAGAGTGTCACAACGAAGGAAATCTAGCAGGATTTTCTAAAAAATCCAGTAGAGCATGAGAAAATCGTGTCTCCATGACTTCCTATGCTTGATTGATTGGGAATCAGCCATTATCGTGCGGACTCACTTCCGATTCGATATGCTCACCATCAAAAACCTTACCAAAGCCCATGCTGGGCGTACTCTTTTTCACGAGACAGAAATGACGATCAACTGGGGAGAACGCGTTGCCTTGGTTGGCCCCAATGGGGCTGGCAAATCAACACTTTTTCGCATGATTTTGGGTGAAGACACCCCTGATGAAGGCTCGATCCAAGTGGATGAATATGGGGTTGTTGGGTATTTGCCTCAAGAGGCAGGCGATCCGCGTGAGGAGTCAGTCTTAGAGATTGCCATGGGTATCTCCGACGAGATGCGCAAGGCGTTGCGCATCATTAAGCTCGCGGAGTCTGCCAACAAGACGGATTCACCCGAATATGGCGAGGCAATGGATACCTATAATGCCGCTAATGGGTACCAATTGGAGCCCAAGGCAAAGAAAATCCTTAAGGGACTATCCTTTCGTGAGACCGACTTTCATCGTCCCGCCCGTGAGATGTCTGGTGGTTGGGTGATGCGTGCTCATTTGGCGCGTCTGCTCGTGATGGAGCCTGATTTGCTCATGCTCGATGAACCGACGAATCACCTTGATCTCTTATCCTTGCTGTGGTTGCAGAGGTATTTGCTCAATTATCCAGGGGCAATCCTCCTCATTTCTCACGATAGAGATTTCATGGATCAATTGGTAGAGACTGTCTATGATATTGATAATGAAGAGCTCATCTCATATCGAGGTAATTATTCCCAATTCCTCCAGTTGAAAGAAGATCGCTTTGATCAAATGACGGCTGCCTATCGCAATCAACAAAAAGAGGTCGCTCACATCCAAGAGTTTATCGATAGATTTCGCTCGATTACCTCCAAATCAGGGCAGGTGCAGAGTCGCATCAAGCAGTTGGACAAGATGAAGTTGATTCCCAAGCCTCAGGCAAGCCGCAAGGTCTTTAAGTTCAACTTCCCCCAGCCACAACGCAGTACGCAAAATGTGATTGAGATTGAGCATGGCGCCCAGTCTTATGGTAAGCTACAAATCTACAAAGATCTCAATATGATGGTTGAGCGTGGGGAACGCGTCGTCCTCGTCGGTCCCAACGGGGCTGGTAAGTCTACCTTGTTAAAAATTTTAGCAGGTATCATTCCTCTCGACTCAGGCACACGCAAGCCAGGTCTGACGACGCGCATTGGGTATTTCTCTCAAATGCGCTCAGAAAACCTCAATCCCGACAACTCGGTATTGGAGGAAATTATGAAATGCCCAGGAGAGATTAGAGAAGAAGAGGCTCGCTCCATTCTCGGCTCCTTCCTCTTTCGTCGCGCTGATGTGAGCAAACGAGTCGGCGTCCTCTCAGGAGGAGAGAAATCTCGCTTGAGTCTCGTCAAATTCCTGGTCGATCCCCCGAATCTTTTGCTGATGGATGAACCGACAACGCACCTTGATCTCTTGTCCGTCGAGGCTCTCGTCCAGGCGCTCAAGCATTATGAAGGTACGCTCGTATTCATCTCACACGATGTCCACTTTATCCGCTCGTTAGCAGAGAAAACAGTCCACGTCAACCACGGTACCATTACCAATTATGCTGGCGGATACGATTATTACCTTGAAAAATCAGGGATCCTTGACGACGAAAAAGCTGGCATTACTGCTGACTGATATCTCTGTCATCTCTTATGGGCTATAAGGCGGCTCAAGTGGGAACTTGCCCCCTGATTCCGTCAAAAAATCACCGACCCCTATCAAATACGAGTCTGGAGGAGAACGTAGCACGTTCTCTCCTTGGATGTTGTTATTGGAGCAATAAAAAAGCCCTTCCGAAGAAGGGCTGATTTTGTGAACTGAATCACGGTGCATTAAAGATGGTGGGCAGGGCTGGATTCGAACCAGCGAAGTCGAAAGACAACAGATTTACAGTCTGCCCCGTTTGGCCGCTCCGGAACCTACCCAAATGCTGTAATGCGGAGCGCAATATACTCGTATGTTGCGCTTTTGGCAAGATTTTTTTTGAATTGTCGAAAGATTAAATTTTTTCCTCGTTTATTGTTCTTAGGAATGGGCTCTCTTTTTTACGAAAGGCGTAGATAATGAAGCCGATACCGAGGAAGATGAGGAAAAAGGATAGGTATTGTCCTCGTGTGAGGTTAAACCAGACGGGGGAGTCAGGTTCGCGGTAGTTCTCGACGATGATGCGTCCAATGGCGTAGAGGATGCAGAAGATGCCACAAAAGATGCCGTTGTATGCTTTTTTCCAAAAGATGCGGACAGCCCAGAGTGCGGCGAAGAGGATGAGCCCCTCGGCGAGTCCCTCATAGAGTTGAGATGGGTATCGCTCGGGAAGGGCTGATCCGATGAGCTCTTTGATTTGTGGGGTATCTCGTACGCGCTCAACGAGCCATGATGCGGCATGATAGTCATCAGGTTTGGGGATAGGGGTGCTGGCGTTGAGTTGTGCAATGATCTCTGGAGAGGCTTTTTGGGTGATGGTGTTGAGAGCTTCGTTGCGCAGGAAGATGTTTTCGTAGAATTCAGTTGGGAATTTCATGCCGATGGCGGAATGATCATGGATGATGCGACCGTAAAGCTCTCCGTTAATGAAGTTGGCGATGCGTCCAAAAAAGAGACCTACAGGAGCGACGATGGCGAGTCCGTCAGTGATGGCAAGCCAGCTGTATTGATGGCGTCGAGCGTAGTAGAGGGCAAAGAGTAAGATGCCAATGATGCCCCCGTGACTTGCCATGCCTCCCTCCCAAATGCGTAGAGCTGACATGGGGTCACTGGTGAAGTGCTCCCAGCCTTTGTTGGGGATTTGATAAAAGAGGACGTAGCCGATTCGCCCCCCGATGAGGACGCCAAAGACGGCTGCCCATGTGATGAAGTCACCGAGTTTTTCCTCTGGGACGGGGTATAATTTGCGACGAGATAGGTATTTGAGCAAGAGGTATCCTGCGATGAATCCCGTGAGGTAGGCGAGCCCATACCAACGGATGGCGATACTCTCGCCAAGTTGTAGGAGGACGGGGTTGAGGTCGTGAATGTAGGTGGCGAACACGTTGTTCATGGGGTCTTCGGCTTAGATGTATTTTGTGAGCGAGGCGACTGTTTGGGCGTCGAGGTGGCGGACGAGCTCGACGGTCAGGGCAATGGCTGCCTGATAGTCATTGAGGTCGAGGATGCCGTTGTGAGCGTGGATGTAGCGCGTTGGGATGCCAAGGACGATGCAGGGGATGCCGTGCCCTGAGAGATGGAGTGCTCCTGCGTCGGTGCCCCCAGATCTCCTGACGGTGAGCTGAAAGGGGATTTGTGCTTGGATGGCGATGTCCTCTGTCAATTTTGCCAGAGCAGGGTTGGTAATGGCGGTTGGGTCAAAGAGTCTGACCTGGACCCCGTGACCGAGGCTGCCCTGAGAGTCGCTGAGGGGGAAGCCTGGGGTGTCATCTGCTGGCGGGCCTTCTAGGATGATGGCGCAATCGGGTTGGACGAGATTGGTGATGGTTTTTGCCCCTCGGAGTCCGACTTCCTCTTGTACTGTGGCGGTTGTGATGAGGATGTTGGGGTGAGCGCCTTGGGTGATGATGCGAGTGGCTGCGACCATGGCGGCGAGTCCTGCTCGGTTATCGAATGCTTTGCCCATGACGCGATTGGCGTTCGCGAGGTGTTGAAAGTCGGAACAAGGGGCGATGGGGTCGCCTAAATGGATGCCAAATTCATCTTCTGCTTGGGCTTTGCTCGATGCTCCAACGTCGATGTAAAGGGCGTCGATGGGCATGAGTGATTTTTTCTGCGATTCGGCGAGCAGGTGAGGTGGGTTTGATCCGATGACGCCTTGTATCTTGTTGCCAGTGCGCGTCTTAACTGTGACTCGTTGGCTGAGGAGGGTGTGCGTCCACCATCCACCGATCGCGACGATTTTTAAGAATCCGTCGGCGGTGATTTGCTGAACCATAAAGCCGATTTCATCGCTATGAGCGGCAAGCATGATTTTGGGACCAGATGTCCCGTATTGAATGAGTAGAGAGCCCGTCCCGTCGGTTTGAATGCTGTCAGGGATACAGTTTGAAGAATGGTCTGCGTGACTGCTTGATGTTTTGTCATCTATACCTAGATGGTGTATGACTAATTCTCTAATTTCTTGTTCGTGCCCAGAGACTCCGTGCGCGTCGGAAAATATTTGCAATAGGTCAATATCCGATGTCATGAGGGGAGAATGGATTTTTAGATATCATTGGTCAAGACGCAAGAGTAGGAGTGGCTCGTATTCTTGTTTGAGTGGGCTGGATAAATATTTTTTTGAACAAAAATGATCATATTTTTACTCTTTTGCTAGCCATGGGGCTTGCTTTCGTGTATGGATAACAAGAATTGAATTTCAACATGAAAACTTTTAGTACATTTTTAGCTGTTTTCGCCGTGGCTTTGGGTTTGATGGCTCAAGAGTCGATGGCTGAATCTCTCAATACGAAAGCCAAGGTTGCGGTCAAGGTGAGTCGGGTTGAGTCGATGGACTCTCCAACGATGGCATCAGGTACGGCTGAGAAGTCCTTTAAGCCTAAGAAATGGGCATATATTGAGGCAGAGCTGAAGGTGCAAGCTCTCCCAGTGCCCAAAACGGGGTATTTGGATAATTTGACGGTGAAGTTTTATGTCGTCTCAAAGAGCCCAGAAGGTCCTAAAGGGATGCTTTTGATGAATAAGGAGATCAAATATGTGAATATTCCCGTTGATCAGCCGATTTATGTCTGTGCCTTTATGTCTCCCTCATCCATCAAACGGTTAACGGGTGGAGAGACCGTGAGCGCAGGGCTTTTTAAGAGAATTGGCGTTGAGGTCACGTATAAGGGTGCCATCGTCGGGAGTGATTCTAACTCGGGTAAACCTGGATGGTGGAACTCGACGAGCAAGACGATTATCCCGACGACGAGCTATCCTCTGTTGAATAAAAATGAAACTCCATTTTCTATTTTTTGGTATGACCGTTATCCAGAGATTGTCGCGCCTAAAGATGATGCCTCTAGTTCATCAGAATCATCCTCATCGGTAGATGCCTAACTTTATTAAGGAAGTCTTAATTATTTCATTTTTATGTCAGATTCACGACAAGTCGTAGCACTGAATATCGGCTCACAACGAGTGACGATGGGGGTGTTTACTAAAACCGTTAAGAACGGGCTTACTCTTAATCGATATGCCCATAAAATCGTTGATTTAGATCCTGCGGAGGAATCTGCTCGATTAGGGCTCGTGAGCAATGCCATTGCGGAGTTGATCTCAGAGCTTAAGGTCAAGGGAAGCACTGTTAATTATTCTATTTTTGGGCAGTCTGTTTTTATTCGTTTTGTTAAATTACCTCCCATTGAGAATGCGGATGTAGATCAATTGATTGGATTTGAAGCGCAGCAACATGTGCCGTTTCCCCTTAATGAGGTGGTTTGGGATTATCATTTGTTGCCTGCATCGGGTGGTGAGCAAGAGGCTATCCTCGTTGCCATCAAGTCAGATCTCCTCAATTCGATTAACGAGGGGGTGATCTCTCATGGTGTTTTAGCAGGGAATGTTGATTGTGTCTTGACCTCGCTCTACAATGCTTATCGTGATAGTTATCCTACAGAGACTGACCCTGTCGTCATTATTGATATTGGAGCCAAGAGTACGGATTTGATTTATAGCGAAAATGGGCGTTTCTTTACGCGTAGCGTCTCTGCTGGTGGCATTTTTGTGACCTCGACGATCGCTAGGGATTTTGGAACGAGTTTCTTAGAAGCCGAGCAAGCCAAGATTAGCAAAGGGATGGTGTCGATGACCAATGGACAAACGGAGGGGATGGATCCCAATATCGCTGCCTTGGCAACGAGTATCCGCAATGCCATGACGCGTCTCTCTAGTGAGGTGCAGCGTATTACCAACCATTATCGCGCTCAGATGCACGGGAGTGCCCCAGTCAAAGCATACCTTTGCGGTGGTGGAGCATTGCTCCCTTATACCAAAGAGTTTTTAGAAGAACGCTTAGGTATACCCGTCCAGTTTTTTAACCCTATGCACAATGTCGGCGTCGGCAGTCATGTGGATATGGAGGCAGTTGGTCGTGAGGCATTCATGTTGGGGGGAGTTGTTGGTACCGCATTAGGCGCGGTAGGGCGTGCGACGCTTAAAATTGATTTAGTGCCTGCCTCGGTAGCCACGATGCGTGCTGCCAAGAAAAAATATCCTAAGGTTTTGGCTGCTTCTATTATTGCGGTTGTTGGTGCAGCAGTTTATGCCAGCTCATCGTTTATAGCTCTTAATTATGCAGAGCAAGCGCAAATGAAGATTGAGCAAAAATCTGGTGCCGCTGATGCGATGGCAACGAGTATTGATGGAGATAAGAGGAAAATTGCCAAACTGGATGATCAGTTAAATGATTATGCAAAACTTGTCCTTGAGCGCTACGGATATTCTGACGTGCTTACCCGATTTATTGGGAAGGCAAAAAGTAATGCCTATTGGGTCGTGGACTTTGATCCAATTATGAATTTTAATCCAGATGAGCAAAGTGGCATCACTGGGACTTCTGTGATCAAGGATTCCTTCCTGTCAGAAAAAAATAGTTCACTTGCTGAGCCTCCTGCTGAGGCGGCGGAGCAAACTCCTAAACGGGGACGAGCTAAGGCACAAGAGAAGCAATCAGGCTTATTTGTGAATGCGATTCGCTTAAAGGGCTTTGTACGTCTTGATTCGGGTGGATATGATGCCGTCCAAGAGATGCAGAAGCGATTGGCTGCCATGGCAGAGGATTCACCCCTCTTTACCTTTAGTAGACAAGATGGAACCCCTCTGGAAGCAAGACAATATTTAGTGCTGGGAGAGACAAAGCAAGCCCTGGTGACTAATAAGAATGCCGCCCCTGCCTTTGCTCAATCATTTACGATCGTCCTTCCTCTCAAGACTCCCTTGCCTGTCGAAAAAGGAGTGACAAATAAATCTGGTCAAGATAATCGATAACTTTAAAAATTATGAGTAGTTGGATACAGGAAAATAAATCGTCCGTTGTTGTTAGTGGCATTGGATTGGTTCTTTTTGCCGGGCTTGTTGGAGCTGGTATATACGCTTCTGGGCTGGAGAGTGATGCACATCGTGCATGGGAAACGGCAAAAGATACAATCGAGAACCATACGACCCAAGCGATGCCTCCGACAGCAGAGGTCGTCAAAGAGGTCAAAGCTCAGCTGAAAGATTATCAGGCGGATATGAGCGATATCTCTACCTTTTTCGCACCATTCCGTGAGGCAAGCATTAAGGGCGAATCAGACGGACAAGCATTTCAGAATAGCTTAAAGCAACAACGCGAGACTTGGCTGACTCTATGTCAGAACAAAAAAGTGATAGTGAAAAATGAAGCGTCATGGATGGGGTTTGATGCATATCGCGCCTCAGCACCTCAGACGACTGCCGCCCCTCTCCTCGCTTTTGAAAAACAAGGTATGGGCTATTTCCTGACCGAATTAGCGAATAATGGGGCAACGAAGATTATTTCAGTTTATCGCGCTCCACTCCCAGAGGAACTCGTCGAGGAAAAGTCAAAAGATGATAAGAAAAATCCGAAAGCTCGTCGCTCTGCTACCCCAGATAAGGATTATCAATTATTGCCCTTTGAGGTTACCTTTGAGGGCGATCGTCAGAGTATCGTGGCGTTCTTGAATACCATATCAAGTTCAGAAAAATACTTTTTCACCATTAATGCCTTGAGAGTTCGCAATGAAAAGCAGATATTGCCAACGATTAGTGCGCCTAAGGTAACGACCTCTGCCCCAGTTGGTGTAGGACTTGCTATCACCCCAAATAAGGCTCAAACAAAGGACAAAGAGGAGGATGCTCAAGAAATTCTCAAACCATTTATTGGAAATGAAAAAATCTTGGTTCATCTCGCCTCTAATCTCGTTTTTTTCTCGAACCCTGAGAAAAAAGAATCATCGAAAGATTAACTCCCAGCAATATTTTTGAACTATGTCTTTGAAAGAAAATTACGATAAGGTGTTTCTCATTACTGGTGGGATCTTTGGTCTCGCTTGTCTTGGTATTGGTGTGATGACTTATTTGGGGATGGAGAGTAAATATACTCACGATTCCTCGATATCCTCAAAAGAAATCAATTTACCTGGTCTTGAGAAATCGGCTCGTCTCTTGGTGAATATTGAGACAGATCATCAAATTCCACGTCCCAAAGTAGGAGCTCACTATTTCGACATCTTTGTTGCCCCTGTGCTGTGGCTCAAACAAGGGGGTACGACTCCTACCGATATTTATGCCGAGCAGGCCGTTCCAGTGCATCCTCCTATTCCGAACGCGTGGTTTATAGATAATGGGCTGAATGATGCCTTTAGGTTCTCGGATGCGCCCTCTCGAGACTCAGATAATGATGGGTATACCAATCTTGAAGAATTTCAGGCAAAGACGAATCCAAGTGATTCGAATGGTCATCCTCCATTGATTAAAAAACTCGCCTTGACGGATATTTCCGAAAGAGGATATTTGGTCATTTTTAGTCAAGATTTACCCCCTGATTTTGGATTTAAGGCAACGACTATGAGTGGGGCGGATCTCTGGAGAGAGTCCGTACAAATGGATGGAGTTTTTGGCAAAAAACCTGCTGACCTCGCTCGATTTAAGCTTAAAGAAATCGTTAAACGCGATTTTAAGAGTAAGGGAACGGGTGTCGTGGAGACGGAATCCGTCGCCATGGTTGAGGATCTAAAACCTACCAAAAAAGGTCTCGTTTACGAAATCCGAAAGGGCTCAAAATTCCCTCAAAGGATTCTCGACCGTACCGCAAAACTCATGATCACCGCAGGAGCGCAAGCACAAACTGCATTTAAAGTGGAAGAAGGCAAAACCTTCAAAATTCCCGGTGATGACAAGACTGAATATCTGCTGGAAAGTATTGATAGTAAGTCTGGAACGATTTCTGTTAAGCCGTCCGGAACGGACGGGTCTACCCAATGGAAAATTAAAAAACAATAAAAAAATTAACGTGTTTGTGAAAAAAAAGCTTCACAAATGAAAAAAATCTGCAAAAAGAGATATCTAACTATGGATCAAGCACCTCTCTATCAGCCCAAACGAAGTCTCGTCGCGATTATGGCAATCGCGGCAACATGCTCGTTTTCTCAGGCCGGTGATTCCGGCTCTATGGGCTCGTCGTATTCTTCTGATTCGGGCGCGGTGGGCGCGTCCAGCGCAATCGGAACCTCCGCCGTTCGTAACGGTCATCAATCAGGCTACTACAGTGCCGGCATGTCCGACATTTCACGCAGAGCTATGGCTCGTCGTGAGGAACGTACTCAAGAAGCTATGGGTATCTACGAAAAAGGTCGTCAGCTTTATCGCGATGGCAAATACGAAGAGTCCCTTCAAGAGTTCAAACGCTCCCTAGATGTTCTCCCCAAGGCACCAGCTACCGACTCTCGTCGTGCTTGTATCGTGGATAGTGTCGGTAAGGCAAGCGTCGCGACAGCTCAACAATATGTCAAAGTGGGTCGTTATGATGAGGCTCGTCAATTGTTGATGGATTCTTTGAAGATTCAGCCAAATGACAAGCTCGCTAAGCGTGAATTGGATTATATGGATGATCCGATCCGCACAAATCCTGCCAAAACCCCTCAATATGTAAAAAATGTTGAAGAAGTCAATAAGCTCCTTCACATGGGTTATGGATATTATGATCTCGGAGAATTTGATTCAGCAGTAGGTGAATTTAGCAAGGTCCTCCGTATTGACAAGTACAACACGGCTGCACGTCGTGGTATGGAAGCTGTCGATAAACGCCGTAGCCTGTACTACAGTGCTGCTTACTCTCAAACGAGAGGTGCTATGTTGAGAGAGGTATCTGCCTCATGGGAATCACCCATCCCGATGGAAATCCCGGATTCTCCTGAATCTGCTGATACCCATGTCATGGATAATGCTTATGGTGCGACCGCTAACTTGATGAAGTTAAAGTCGATTGTGCTTCCTGTCGTTGACTTTGAGGATACAACGGTAGAGGATGCCATTGAGTTTTTGAGAAATCGCTCTCAGCAACATGATACGAATCCTGGCCCGAATGGTGAACGTGGAATCAACTTTGTCATCAATGATGCTCAAGCTGGTGCTGCTGCTGCCCCTGTTGCCGCTTCTTTAGATGTGTCTTTAGACGAGGGTACTGAGGAAGGTGCCGAAGCTGGTGCTGCTGCCCCTGCGCTCCCAACTGCACAAGAAGTTAAGAAAAAGCATATTGGCTCACTTAAACTCCGCAACGTTCCCATGTTGGAAGTGTTGAAGTTTATTTGTCAAAATGCTGGCTTACGCTACAAGGTTGAGGATTATGCTGTTGCAATTCTTCCTGCTGGAGGCAATGACTCAGATTTGTATTCCAAAACGTTTAACGTTCCCCCCGACTTTATCTCTTCTTTGAGTGCTACAGGTGGCGGTGACGCAGGCGGTGGTGAAGCTGCCGATCCATTTGCCGAAACAAGTGGATCAAGTTCCTCATCGAGCTTGCAACCTCGCAAGCCTGTGCAAACCTTGCTGAAGCAAATGGGGATTGAGTTCCCTGCTGGTGCTTCTGCCAACTATTTGGCTGGCAACTCGTCTCTTATTGTTCGCAATACGATGTCGATGTTGGATACGATTGAGCAATTGATCGAGCAAATGAAGGGCAAAAATAGACAGGTTAAGATTTTAACCAAGTTTGTTGAAGTCACTCAGGATAATACGGAAGAGCTAAGCTTTGACTGGGTCGTGACTCCGTTCTCTGTCTCTGGTGACCGCGAAACCTTCCTTGGTGGTGGTACCTCTAATGGAACGAATAAGAATCCTGGTGATTTCGTCTCGAATCCTGGTAATGCAAACGGCTGGCCGATCAATAACAAATCTGATCTCATCAATGGTTTGACGACAGGGGGTATCCGTTCGGGCTCTGATGCTATTGCTGGCAATACCTTGGATAATCTTATTCAGTCACCTAACCGTGCTGAAGGCACCGTGAAGAGACCTGCTCCTGGTATCTTGTCAATGACAGGTATCTATGATGAAGGCGCCTTCCAAATGCTGATGCGTGGCTTGAGCCAGAAGAAGGGATCGGACGTTTTGACCGCGCCTAGTGTCATGGCTCGTCCTGGTGAAGAAGCCAAGATTGAAGTGATTCGCGAGTTCCTCTATCCTAAGGAATATGATCCCCCCCAATTGCCAACGAACGTTGGTTCAACTAACGACAGTGGTTATCGTTATGGTAATGGCATTTTCGATGGTATTGTGGGTGGTACAGGTTTGTCTGGTGGGGTACAACCTACGGTTAATTCCTTCCCCGTTACCCCTGCTACTCCAACCGTCTTTGACGTGAAGAATGTGGGTGTTACCTTAGCTGTTATCGCCAACGTTGGTGAAAATGACTATGTCATTGACCTTGAGTTCAAACCAGAAATCATCGAGTTTGAAGGCTTTGTCAACTATGGTAGCCCGATTCAATCCTCTGGGGTTGGCAGTGATGGTAAACCCGTCTCAATTACCTTGACGGATAACCGCATTGAACAACCAATCTTCTCAACTCGCCGAGTAACAACCAAACTCTATATCTATGATGGACATACGGTTGCAATCGGGGGCTTGATTACGGAAAACGTGCAGACAATTGAAGATAAAGTGCCAATCTTTGGTGATCTTCCCTTCGTTGGTCGTTTCTTCCGAGGCAATTCTGAAAATCATTGTAAGAAAAACTTGATGATTTTCGTCACGGGACAAATTATCGATGCGACGGGTCAGCCCGTGCGTGGACGTAGTCTCACGAGTGGGCTTGAAACTCCAGCCTCCCCTGAAACTGCAATGCCAGTAGCAGACGCAGGATTGTTGCCTCCTAAACCCTAATCTCTGGGATAAACTTGATTCATTCAACGGACACGAGATCATCTCTCGTGTCCGTTTTTCTTTGAAAATACCCATGCAATCCAAGTACAAACGATGATAAAGATACTAATCGTGACGGGGGGTATCGCTTGTGGTAAATCCACGATGTTGCAATATTTACTCCGCTTTGGAGGCAAACATCTTGCTTTTTTTGATTGTGATGCCGAGGTGAACCGTCTAAAAAAGGGGGATCGCTTGGTGAGTCCGCTACGCGAGACGTTTGGTGATCAGGTCCTGAATCAAGAGGGGATGGTTGATAATGATGCTCTGCGTAAGCTTGTCTTTAATGATGAGGAGCAGAGAAAGAGGCTTGAGTCATTGATTCATCCCATACTGCAACAGGAATGTCTTGCGAAAATTGCTGAGGCACGTCAGAATCCAGACCTGCGAGGATTCATCATCGACATTCCTCTTTTTTACGAAGGGACAGTTGATTATGGGCATGATGCCGTTTGCGTCGTTGCCGTATCCGTGCAAACGCAAAAAATACGACTAGCTCAACGGAATGGATTTGATGCCAATCTTATCAATTCTATTCTATCGGCTCAACTCCCGATCGAATCTAAAATACGACGAGCTGATGTTGTGATTTGGAACGAAGGCTCCGAGTCTATTTTGAAAGCACAAACAGAACGTTTTTATCGACACTTTTTCATGAACGAAGACGAACAAGAAATTTATTTACCCTCTGACGAGGGCACGACACCAGCTAAAGCTCCTCAGAATAAAAATACAGAGCAAGATGTGGTGCAAGCTCATGAGACCTATAATATCAATGAATTAAGGTGTCTCCCTTTATGTGAGCTACAAGCCTTGGCGACCCCATTTAATATTCGAAATATGGGGTCGTTGACCAAATCTCAACTCATTTTTGATCTTGGACGTTGCCTATTAAAGACTGGGCATGAATTGATTGCTGAGGGTGTAATGGAGCAGGCAAAAGATAACTATGCGATGCTTCGTGACCCTGCCAAGAGCTTCAAAACCTCGCCTGACGATATCTATCTTGCTGGCGATTTGATTCGTAACTATGATTTGCGAGTCGGACATTTAGTCAAAGTGCGGTTGCGTCCCTTACGACCACATGATAAATATCTGTCTACGGCAGAGATTTTGTCGGTTGAGGGCGTGCCTGTTGAGGAATTTCGTTCGGGGACTGAGTTTGAAAAACTGACCCCTCTGTTCCCCAAAGAACGGTTGATTTTAGAAAATAAGCAACTTGGCTATTCGGCAACTCGGGTCATTGATTTAGTAACTCCCTTTGGTAAAGGACAGAGAGGCTTGATTGTTGCCCCACCTCGTGGGGGAAAAACAATTCTCCTTAAAATGATTGCTAAGTCGTTGAAAGCTAATTATCAAGAGGTTGAACTTATTATCCTTCTCTTGGACGAACGCCCCGAAGAAGTAACCGACTTTGAAGAAACCGTCAATGCCCCCGTTTATTCCTCGACCTTTGATGAACCCTCTCGTCGCCATGCCCAAGTCTCGGATTTAGTGATTGAACGTGCCAAGAGGCTCGTTGAGCAGGGGCGTGATGTTGTCATCCTCCTTGATTCATTGACGCGTCTTGCGCGTGGACACAATGCCAATCAGAGTGGCGGACGCATCATGTCTGGTGGTCTTGGTTCGAATGCTATGGAAAAACCTCGTAAGTTTTTTGGAGCTGCTAGAAATGTGGAAGAAGGGGGTAGCCTGACAATTTTAGCCACTTGTCTAGTTGATACCGAATCTCGCATGGATGAGGTCATTTTTGAAGAATTTAAGGGAACAGGTAACATGGAGATCCGCCTGGATCGTGAACTGGCAGAACGCCGCATTTTCCCTGCCATCAGCCTGAATCAAAGCGGAACGAGGAATGATGACAAATTGTACAACGAACAAGAGTTCCAAAAGATTTTGCAACTCCGTCGCCAACTTGCCAATCTCCCTACGTGGGAAGCCTTAGAAAGCCTCTTAAAGAATATTGCCAAGACGCAAAATAATGCAGAACTAGAGCTTTTAGGTCTGAGATAATATCGACGGTTAAATCCGTCATTTTTCTTATGGCTGGCTGGGATCTGGGGGAGAACGTGTTGCATCAGGTTCTCCTCCAAACCCTTATTTGATGTTGGACGGTGAGTTTTTTGCGAAATCTGACGTAGAGTCGGGGCAGTATCTTTCTTGAACTACGATTTTTTCTTATGCTCAAGGAGTAATGTTGCACGTTCGAGAGCAGTATCAATATTTGAGCAAATATTGTACTTTTTAAGACCGAAGTAAAAAGTGGAGTGTCGAATGACATCAAGAGGCTGCTCTTGGACGCCACAGAGGAGCAATTTAATGCCCTTGTCTCTGCATTGGTGGAAGAAATCATCGAGGACATGGAGTCCAGTTGCATCAAGAGCCGGGACGAGTCTCATGCGTAGGATGACAATCTTGAGATCATGATCGAGAGCATTGATGACTTGTTCCTTAAATTCATCGACTGCCCCAAAGAAGAAAGGACCTTGAATGTCAAAAATCTCGACTTGAGCGGGGATATGTTTATCCGTGATGCAACGAGAGTCATCTTCTGGATCATCCTCAAATGAAGGCTTGCCAGTAATGGGGCAGACATTGCTGATTTGAGCCATGCGCCCCATGAAAAGGAGGGCGGCGAGGACGACCCCCACCTCAACCGCGACAATCAGATCGACAAAGACAGTTAAAGCACAGGTGAGGATCAGGACGAGAGCATCGGGACGCGGGCCTTTAGCGAGCCGAGAGAAGACGTGTATCTCACTCATGTTATAGCAGACTACGGCGAGGATGCCCGCGAGGACGCAAAAGGGAATCATTTTGGCATATTGAGAAAAGGCGAGCAAAATTGCCAGTAGGACAAGGGCGTGAATGATGCCTGCTATGGGTGTTTTACCCCCTGCCTTGACGTTGGTTGCCGTGCGGGCAATTGCCCCCGTCGCAGGCAATCCCATAAAGAGCGCAGAGCCAATATTGCCAAGTCCCTGTGCCACGAGCTCTGCATTGGGCTTGTGGCGACTACTCGTCATCCCATCGGCGACCGAGGCACTCAAAAGGGACTCAATGGCGGCGAGCAGAGCAATGGTAAAGGCAGGCATCATCAGGCTGGGGATATTCGCAAAGTTGAGATTGGGGAATGAGGGGAGAGGCAGCGAGCTTGGTAACTCGTGGAAGCGATCACCAATCGTCTCGACGGGTAGATGAAAGATGATGGCAACGGCGGTCATGACCAGCATGCCAATGAGCATCGAGGGTAATTTAGAACTCCATTTTTTGCAGAGGAAAATGATGGCAATCGTGCCGAGGCACAATCCCGTAGCCGCCCAGTTAATCGAGCTAAAATGATTGAGATAGCATCCCCATTTTGGAATAAAGCTCGTGGGAATCTCGCCTGAGATGCTCAGCCCAAACATATCTTTGATTTGCGTCGAAAAGATGACGATGGCAATCCCTGACGTGAATCCTGTCGTGACGGGGAAGGGGATAAATCGGATGAGAGCCCCCATGCGACAAATTCCCATGACGACGAGCAAAATGCCAGCCATCAGCGTACAGGTGAGCAATCCATCCATGCCGAATTTCATCACAATACCAGAGATGATGATCACAAAGGCACCCGTCGGTCCCCCAATTTGGAATTTACTGCCACTAAAGAGCGAGATGAGCAAGCCTGCGATGACTGCCGTAACGAGCCCTGTCTCTGGACCTAGTCCGCATGCGATGGCAAATGCCATAGCGAGAGGCAGGGCGACGACCCCAACGGTTAATCCCGCAAAAAGGTCAGCGAGAAAGGTTTTTTTATTATACGTTTTGAGACAGGATAAAAGAATGGGCTTAAGCATGGGAAATTGAAAAATTAAGAGGAAGATAAAAAGGGGAATCCCTGCTTGGGAAAGCCAAGCAGGGATTCTTAAAGGTGCGATACGTGAGTTAGGACAATTTTTTTGCCCAATAAGCAAGGCGCATTTCGGTATTGGTGGGATTGGGCGCCCCAGGATTTTTGCGCATGGCAAAGGCACGAGACAGTTCAAAGACATCGCGTGCATCAGATCCATATTCCCCAGAGATTGTGGCAAATTGCTCGTCCGTGAGTTGATTGAGCGGAATTCCTGAGGAGAGGCTCAGCGCGACCGCCTTGCCGACGAGCTCATGAGCATGGCGAAAAGGGACACCCTTGCGAACGAGATAATCGGCAAGATCAGTAGCGAGTAGCATCGGATCAGAGGCAGCGCGTTGAGCAGTTTGTATATTGATGACCATGCATGCGACCATTTCGGCATTAACGTCGAGGGCTAGCTTGATTGTATCGATGGAATCAAAGAGAGGCTCTTTATCCTCCTGTAAATCGCGATTATAGGTCAGGGGGAGACCTTTAACCGTCACCATTACCGAGACGAGATTACCGTAGAGTCGCCCCGTTTTGCCACGAGTCAACTCGGCAACATCGGGGTTTTTCTTTTGAGGCATCAGAGAGGAGCCTGTCGTATGGGCATCATCAAGCGTGGCAAATCCAAACTCGGCGGAGCACCATAAAATGAGATCTTCGCTCATACGGGAGAGATGAGTGCCAATCAGGGAGAGGGCAAAGAGGAACTCCATGATATAATCGCGGTCAGCAATTGCATCCATTGAGTTTTGAGTCACCCCTGCAAACCCAAGCTCGCGAGCAATCGCCTCGCGATCGAGGCAAATCGTCGAGCCAGCAATGGCGCCAGAGCCAAGTGGTGAAATATTGAGCCGTGCTTGACAGTCCTCCAGACGAGACACATCGCGATCAAGCATCTCCACATAAGCGAGCAAATGATGACCAAAGGTGACGGGTTGCGCGCGTTGCAAGTGAGTATAACCAGGCATCATGGCATTGGCATATTCGCGTGCTTTTCCCAAAAGAGAGAGCTGCATCTTGCGTACCTTGTCAATGACGACGACAATCTCATCGCGACAATACAGACGGGTATCCGTGGCAACTTGGTCGTTACGAGACCGAGCCGTATGGAGCTTGGCTCCAGGCGCACCAATGCGCTTGGTCAACTCGCTCTCAATATTCATGTGGACATCCTCCAAGTCGCGACTCCAAGTAAAATGCCCCGCCTCAATATCGGTCAGAATACCTTGCAGACCTGTCTCAATGGCAGTAAATTCATCACAAGTTAACAAGCCTGCCTTGACCTGAGCACGAGCATGGGCAATCGAGCCCGCAATATCCTGCTTATAAAGTCTCCAGTCATAAGAGATCGATTCACCATATTGAAGGACTAAATCGGCGGTGGGTTGAGAAAATCGGCCATTCCACATAACGCGCTTGTTGTGCCTCAAAATCACCTTATGGAAAAGCCTAAAATGACGAATAATCGATATATCTGTCTTTTCTATCGATAAAAGCGAGCTTAGGAGCAGAGCTTTTGATTCATATCCAGAGCAGGGGTAGGCTCTGTCGAATCAGAGACGGTGACGGCAGGGACGCCAGCAACGGTTGTATGAGGAGATACGTCGTTGAGGACGACCGAGCAGGCTGCAATTTTAGCACAGGTGCCGATGGTGACTCTCCCGAGGATTTTGGCACCAGCCCCGATGAGGACGCCAGACTCGACGATGGGGTGTCGATTGCCCTCTCTTTTGCCCGTACCGCCGAGGGTTACCTCGTGTAGGATAGAGACATTATCTTTGATGATGGCAGTCTCGCCGACGACGAAGCTCGTGGCGTGGTCAAGTAGGATGCCACTGCCAATTTGAGCGGCTGGATGGATATCGACGGCAAAGATTTCGCTAGAGATACTCTGGAGCTGGAGAGCCATCATGTGACGATCATTATTCCAGAGCCAATGGGCGATGCGATAAGTAGTGATGGCGTGGAATCCCTTGAAAAACAAGAGGGGCTCAATGGGAGAATGACAGGCAGGGTCTCGATCGACGATTGCCATGATGTCCATGGCAATCTGCTGAATGATACTTGGATCGGCGTAGAGCACTTCGCGCAGGAGGGGCTCCATGTTTTCTCTAGGCATATCGAGACGCGACAGCTTGCGAGAGAGGCGAGCAGCGACCGAGTCGATGAGGTTGCTACGCGTCAGGCAGGTATCGAGCAAGAGCGGGCGTAGAGCAGGCTCATGCTCAGATGCCGTCTGGGCAACATCGGTCATCCATGACCAAATGCCGTTAACAATGCATGGACAATCGCGACATTGGTTTAGTTTGGCTCGTTTTTCTGACTGCATGACGGTAGAGGCATTCTCTCACGGGCATATCAAGGGAACAAGCCCAAAGGTATTAGAAAAAGTCGGTAAACGTAATTCTGTTTTATTTTTGCGACGATAAGCAAAGGGAAATTCTGATTTTACGTTAGGTTCGCTATTGCTGTTATTGAGGCATAGAGTTGTAGAGTTGCTCTAAGGCAAGCACGCAATAGGCGGTGACGAGGATGGGATCGGTCTCCCACCAACGGTTACTGGTATTGACCCATGATCCATCTGATTTTTGGATGGTGACGAGCTGTTGGGCTAGTTGTTGTCTCCAATCAATGGTTGAGCCATCTGCGAGTTGGAGGGTATCGATGCCAGCGGCACTAAGGGCTTTTGACATGGCTTGATAATAATAGTAGAGACCATCGATACCTACGCCTGGGTTCTCCGTGAGACTGTAGTTTTTGGAGAGCCAGTTGAGGGCGGCTTGGACGCGCGAATCATTTTTGCTCAAATCGGCATAGATGAGTGATTGGATGCCAGCGTAGGTCATGCTGCCATAGGCACGGAGGGGCTCTGGGGTTTTTTGTCCCCCCCGACTGTTACGATCGCCACGATTGCCCTGACCTTTTGGGTCATTCTGTACGCCCTGACCTTGTTGTGTCTGTTTGTTTTGAGCTAATGTTGGTGTTGTTGAGGGTGTGATGGTTGGAGGGGGGGCAGGGCGGTACATGAAGCCCCCTTGGTCTGCTGGGTCAGAGGTGACACCAGGTTTTTTCGCTGAGCTTGGGGTGGATTGACAACGAGAGACAAAGTCGATGGCTGCCTGCCAGTCGATGTCGGGCTGTTTGCCATATTTGCCGTCTTTAGCGAGCTGTTGAGAGTAATGGAGTGCCTCAAGGGCGAGTGAGGTGTTGGAGAGGTCAGCGATGGGGGGGGAGTTTTTATCGCCGTACCCGATACCACCATTAAAGGGGTTGTCGGGGGCAAAATGATTTTGCTGCTTGACGAGGTAGGCTCGCGCTTTTAAGAGCGGTTGGTCGTAGGCTGGATTATGAGCGGCGAGTAGTGCCATCATGCACACTGAGGTGTTGTAAGAGGCGAGCCCTCTGCCGTAGATGCTCCCATCCTCTTTTTGTGATTGGAGGATGAAATTAAATGATTTTTTGAGGAAGTTAGGGATGGGTTTGCCTAGTTGATCGGGCGCACGCATGGTGGCGGTGCAGGCGAGGGCTGTCATGGCAGGGTAGGCAGGGCTACCCCAAATGCCATCGGGTGATTGCTTTGATTTGAGGTAGTCATTCCCACGCTCAATGGAGTGAATAATCTCGTTGCGGATGGAGGCGTAGCGAGCGGCCGCCTCTGTTTTGAGTGTTTGTGGGGGCGTTGAGGCTGGGAGTTGAGCTTGTTCTTGGGCGAGTACTCCAAGGCTGAGTCCCAGAGTGATGGCGATGATGGTGCGAATCATGATTGTTGTCGGGTTGTTATTGTGTTGGGCTTTTTTTTGGTGCCTTTTGTGCCTTTGGTTGAGAGATGACGATGGTGACGGGCGTGCTTGGCGTGAGTGGATGCTTGGAGTTGACGATCCAACCGCTCTCATTATCTCCATCGTTAAATTTACCGATATAATTGATGGTGCTGTTACGGTCGGCAAAGATGGCGATGATGTCGCCCGTTAGGCTTGCTTGATATCTGTCGTTAAAGAAGAAGGAATTGGTGTAGAGCCAGTCTTGAGCAGGAAAGGGCTCTTTGGTTTTTGTGTTGATGATGAGATCGGATAGATTAGAGCGGTGTTGCTTACCCCCATGCTTATCTTCGTCTTGCCAGAGGAGCTCAATGTGGAGGTAGGCTTGGGCGTATTCTTCAGGTTTGGCAGGGATAAAGGGGAGCCATTCTAGGTTGGGACCGCGCATGGGGAAGAATCGTTCAAATGATTTGAAGCCAGCGAGTTTCATGCCAATGCTGATGTGTAGCGGATCGGTATCAGTGACGAGTAAGGATTCGTGGAGTTTGCCATTGGGGAGACAGAGGATGTACTCGACTAAGCCCTCCTCCAGATTGACGTAGGCGGGGAAAGAGACGGTTTTTGTCTCATGATTGACGATAACTTTGCCGACGCGCACCGAGTGTTCATCGATTTTGACGGGGGGGGGGATTGTTTGCCCGTCGGGTGCTTTGTAGTCCGCGTAGAGTGGTTTGTCCTCTGGGGGGGGCGATTTTTTATCTTGTCCTTCAGATAGCGACGCAACAAAGCCAAGGATTAAAAAAAGGAGGGATAGGATGAAGCGGAGCATTACGATGGGCAATTTTTGAGTTAAGTTGTGGCAGGAACATCCTCTTCGGGGATGATGTCAAAGGAGCGGTGGGCGAGGCGAATGGCGGCATAGCCCGTCTCAATTTCATCATGGATGATGTTGACGATGCCCTCTTGTTTTAATTTGGCGACTTCCATGGGGAATTTAGCGCGAGCCATGAAGGTGATGTCAGGGTTGATTGATGAAATGTAGGGGAAGGTAGAGAGGGCAGGGGCGATGTCGGGGAAGGTGAAGGCGATGAGTTTTGCTTTGGATATACCTGCGATTTCCATAGTAATCTCGTGTTGGATGTCGCCAAGGATGGCAGTAGCGCCTTTGTTTAACAGATATTTGACCGTATCGGCATTGAGGTCGATGATGATGCAGGGGATGCCGTATTGATCGAGGTCTTGGTGGAGTCGTTTACCCACGGGACCATAGCCGCAAATGATGGCATGATTTTTGAGTGAATCAATTTGAGCAATGAGAGTTTGCTCGGTCATTTTTCGTTGGCGATGTCCATGGAAGCCTGGTATTTTCCTGATGATGGGCACCAGCTTGACCGCGAGCTTCATAAAGACGGGGGTGAGCCCCATGGAGACCGCCGCGATAGCATACAGGTTGTTGGTGATAAAGGAGGAGACGGGTTGTATCACTCCCATAAAGGTGATTAAAACGAGTGAAAATTCCCCAACGTTGGTCAGCGAGGTTGAGGCGAGGATGCTCATTTTACCTGGCAGGTTCAAGGCTTTAGCCGCGAGTAAGCAAGAGATGAATTTGACGATGAGGACGATAGCGGTGATGAGGATGACCTGAGTCGGGTCATCGCACAGGGCATCCCAATTGATGAGCATGCCTGCCGAGACAAAAAAGATAGTTAAAAATAGATCGCGGAAGGGGAGTACCTCGCTGAGGACTCGATGGCTGTAATATGAGCCACTCACCACGAGCCCCGCGATGAAGGCACCCAGCGCGATACTCAGATGCAACATGCTTGCCAACATCGCAATACCAGAGCAGATGGCAAAGACGGAGAGTGTAAAAATCTCGCGACTTTTGGTACGTGAGACTGCCGTCATGAGTCGAGGTAAGATGTATTTGCCTATCAACCATGCACTGACGAGGAAGATGACCCCACGGAAGAGGGCGAGCCCGATATTGGAGAGGGTTTCCAATGAGGTGGTACTGGCAGCGAATAATTGAGGAATAATCGCCACGAGCATGATGGCGAGGATGTCTTGAAAAAGGGCAATCCCCAATGCCATCCGCGAGCCAGATGTCCCAGAGAGTCCAAACTCATGGAAGGATTTGATGGCGACGGCTGTCGAGGAGAGTCCCATGATGGCTCCCACAACAAGCGATTCTGCCAGAGGCATCCCCATGACAAAATAGAGCAAGGAACCAAAGGCAATGGTACAAATCCCCATTTGGATCGAGCCTCCTCTGAGCGCAATTTTTTTTAAGTGCTTGAGTTCGTCTAGCGAGAATTCAATGCCTAGGCAGAACATGAGGAGTACAATCCCAATCTCTGCAAGGACGCTGATGCTATCGTTGGCACCTGGGATGGACGAGAGTAATCCGCAATTGGCAATGAGGGCACCACAAATGAAATACCCCCCCATCAAGGATTGTTTAAATTTCGACAGGATGAGGGAAATGACGACAATTGAGATGAAAACGAGTGTGAGCAGGACAAAGAGTGGCGGAGCTACATCGGGGGCAGATGTGGCAAACAGAGGGGGCAAAAGTGATACAAAAGAGCTCAATGGACGATCAGGAGATTAAATTCGGGGGGACAGTTCAATCTTAAGTTAAAGATTGAACCAATCCCTCGCGTGATGAAAATATTTTTTGTTTCATCGAGTTGATGAAATCCCTCGGTCAGGGGTTCATTATCACGATGGAATACTGCGGTTTTGGTAAAGGGGTAGCGAAGTTGTCCCCCATGTGTGTGCCCACTGAGCATCAAATTCCACTCGTAGGGCATGGATTCTGCCCTAGCGGCTGGATTATGGCTCAAGAGGATGGTTGATTGTGGCTGTTGCTTTGGCTCTGTTGTGGTCTTTGGTGTTGGTGTGAGACAATTCTCTGGGGCGCAATCGTATTCCCACCAGTCCCCAATGCCTGCCAAGGTGACGTTTTTGCCGAGTCTTGAGCAATGAAAGTCCATGGAGCTATTTCTTAAAATGGGGATACGTGAGGCTTGTAGGATGCGCTCGACGACCTCAAGTTTCTCCATATCATGATTGCCGAGGCAAGCAAAGGTGGGGACTTGTGAGCTTAGCTGTAGCAAGGGCTTGATGATGAGTCTTGTCCGAGTGGTGCGAGCTGTTGCCATGATGACATCGCCCAAAATAAAGGCGATATCAGGTTTGGCAGCTAAACCTGCCTCAACTGCTTTGGCGAGTTGCTTATCATTACTGTGGATGTCACCAATTACGAGGATGCGCATGCCCTCTAAGCCCGGGAGGGTGCCGACGGGCATGTCGATTTTATTGAATTCGAGCTTGGAGGATTCCCATTCACCATAAAGAACAATCCCAATATCGATGACGAGGACTGATAAGATGATGATAGCAAGGACACGCAGGGTGTGCAAGGTGCGCCGTGAGATTGACTCGTTGAGGCTGTTACTGTTAGTCATGCGGGGGGATTGAGGATGGCGAGAGCAGGATCGAGGAAGAGCCCGTCTTGGCGGATGAGTTTGTCATCAAAATAAATAGAGCCACCGCCGTATTCTTTTGTTTGTATGCAGACCAGATCCCAATGGATTTGAGATTGATTGCCATTATCGGCAACCTCATAGGCTTGCCCGGGGGTGAGGTGGAACGAACCTGCAATTTTTTCGTCAAAGAGGATATTGCACATTGGTTTGGTAATGCCTGGATTGACGCCTAGGGCAAATTCCCCAAAGAAACGAGCTCCTGGGTCAGAGTCGAGAATGTGGTTGAGTGCCTCCGTTTTGGCTCCTGCGCTCGCCTCAATAATGCGCCCATCTTTAATGGTGAGTCGGATGGAGTCGAAGGGAATCCCCTGAAAGACGCTTGGTGTGTTATATTGAATGACGCCATTAACGCTATCTTTGACGGGAGCGGTGAAGACCTCACCGTCAGGCAAATTGCATTCGCCAGCGCAGGGGCGGGCAGGGATTCCCTTGATGGAAAAGGTGAGATCTGTCCCTTGTCCCGTGATGTGGACGCGATCCGTAGATTGCATGAGCTCTGCGAGCTTGTTCATGCCGACGGCGAGGACGGAATAATCCGTAAGGCAGGTATTGAAGTAAAAATCTTCGAATTCCTCGGTACTCATCCCTGCTTGTTGAGCCATGCCGTCGGTAGGCCAGCGAAGCACACACCAGCGTGTTTTGCCAATGCGTTGCTGAAAGGAGGGTCGCATGTGTTTCATGGCGATTGCCATTGATTCCGCAGGGACAGAGGCAAGCTCAAAGGCATTGCTATCGCCACGTAGAGCAATATAGGCATCCATATCCTTCATTTCGGTCATCAGATGCTTGCCAATGATTTCGTACTGCTCATCTGTTGCATTGGTATACATCTCACGAGTCAGCTTCGCGTGATTGATGCGCAAAAAAGGGCAGGCACCTTTGGCTCGGATGCTTTTAATAATGGCAACTCCAGCGGCATCGGGGATGTCTGTTAACTCAACAAGGACGCGCTCATGCTCGCGGATGTGGAGAGAATAATCGACAATTTGAGAAGCAAGGCGGTCAAGACGTACATCGTTCATAGAACAATATGAGAAGCCGAAGACGCGATTTGTCAAGCCGTAGGCTTGCCACGGGACGCTTTTCATGGTTCAAGAGGGGCATGAGTAAATTGCCAAGACTGGGGATACTCGGCTCCGGAGCGGGGTCAAATTGTCAATCCATCCTCGATGCTATCGACGAGGGGAGTTTGGTCGCAGAGGTCGCCCTCGTCCTCTCAGATAATCCTGATGCCTTTATTTTGGAACGTGCTAAGCAACGAGGAATCCCTGCATATACAATTGATTGTAGGGGGTTTAAACAAAAATTCCCGATAGAATCACAAGAATCAGTTGTTCATCAACTGCAAGATTTAGATGTTGATTTGGTTTGTTTGGCAGGCTTTATGCGATTGATTGGGCAACCGTTGTTGTCAGCATATCCGAACCGTATTTTGAACATTCACCCATCATTGTTGCCTCTTTTCCCCGGGTTGCATGCTTGGGAGCAGGCAATTCAGGCAAAAGCGACTCAAAGCGGGTGTACCGTGCATTATGTTGACCTAGGGATGGACACGGGTAGCATTATCGAACAGGCGTGTGTGCCTGCATATGAGGATGATACACCGACGAGCCTCCATGCTCGCATCCAAGAGCAAGAGCATATCATTTACCCGAGTGCTATCCGTAAAGTACTCAAAAAACTAGGAGTTGCATCGTAAGAGACTCGACGGGCAAGGGAGAGCATGACACCAAAATTGTTCTCTTTTCTTGCTGATTGAACAATTATTAAGACAATATGGTCTTATTCTTCATTCAAGGAATAAATAATATGAAAAAAAATCCCACCATCGCCTTATTGCTTGCTTCTGCCATGTTTGCTGGAGTGGCTTCAGCGGATAATACAGAAGCTAAGGCTCCTGTAGCTAATCAAGCGAAACAACAAAAAATAGAAAAAACCCCAGTGGACCCAGCTCAACTTAAAAAAGATATTGGATATTTCCTCGGCTACCAGAACGGAAGACAAATGGCAGACATTCCTACGCTAACGATCGAAGATATCGACGTTGAAGCATTTATGAATGGTGTTAAAGAAGGTTTACGTGGAGACAAACCCACGAAGGATCAAGAAACCGTTAAAGCTTCTCTTGACCAATTCCAAAAGGTCATTGCAGACCGTTCCGCCAAGGCAGCTGAAGCCAATATTGAAAAGAGCAAGAAATTCATGGAAGAAAACGCCAAAAAAGAAGGCGTTCAGAAGACAGAAAGCGGTCTCCAGTACAAAGTCATCAACAAGGGTGGCGATAAAAAATATGATGCCAAAACCAATAAAAACCCACTCTTCTCTGTGAAGTACAAAGGGACAAAATTGGATGGTACTGTTTTTGACGAAAGCACAGAAACGGTTGATTTCCCTCTTCAGGTGATTCCTGGCTTTGCTGAAGCTCTCAAAATGATGCCAATCGGTGCCAAATGGACTGTTTATATCCCTGCTGAGCTCGGATATGGTCAGAATGCTCCTGGTGGCAAGATTCAGCCTAATGATGCCTTAATCTTTGATGTTGAACTCGAAGGAATCAAGGAAGCCCCTGCACAGCCAGCAGGTATGGGGGGAGGAATGAACCTCAGCCCTGAACAGCTTCAACAGCTCATGCAACAGCAACAACAAGGTAAATAACCCTGTTTTTTCATCCTTAACCTCATCTCAGACACTGATCTGAGATGAGGTTTTTTTTTTGAATAGTTTCTTTTCTTCACTTTTTGTCTTGAGAAAGCGTGCAAAATGGTGCAAAGACAGAAACACTATGGATTTGGTTAAACGCGAAATAACGGCAAAAACGATTACGCCGTACTTCAAAAAATACTTTGGACAGGCTCCAACGCATATTGCGGCAGCCCCAGGACGGGTCAATTTAATTGGTGAGCATACGGACTATAATAATGGATTTGTGATGCCGATGGCATTGGATAATCATTGTGTCGTCGCCGTGGCTCCCTCACCGACTGGCAAACATCGATTTTGTGGTTCTTTAGGGGATCAAATTTATGAAATTTCTGTATCGGATGCTTTGCTCAAAGGTGATCCCTTTTGGTCGAATTATGTACGTGGCGTGCTCGCTTTGCTCAATCGCCGAGGAGTCAAAGTCCCTGCGGTGGATATGTTGATCGATAGCAATGTCCCCCGTGGCGGTGGTTTATCATCGAGTGCGGCACTTGAGGTTGCCGTGTGTACGGCTCTTGCCGCGTTGGCTGGCGTCTCAATCTCGCCTAAAGAAGTTGCTCTCATTGGGCAGGCTGTTGAGCATGAGTTTGTCAATGTCCCCTGTGGTATCATGGATCAATTTATCTCTGCTAATGGTAAAAAAGGTCATGCCCTTAAACTGGATTGCCAGTCGTTGGAATACGAACTCGTCCCGATGGATGACCCTAGTGTCTCTGTCCTCGTGCTGGATAGTGCGGTGAAGCACTCGCTGGCAGATGGTGCCTATGGGCAACGTCGCAAGCAATGCGAAGAAGCCGTTGCCATCCTCGGAGTCCCCTCCCTACGTGAAGCAACTTTAGAAATGCTAGAGACCGCCAAGGAGCAACTGGGTGATATTCGTTATCGCCGTGCGCGTCACGTCGTGGGTGAGAATGCTCGTGTACAAGAATTTGCCCGTGCCTTGAGCGTCGGTGATTGGGAGGCTGCTGGCATAGCCATGCGTGGTAGCCATGCCTCGTTGCGTAACGACTATGAAGTCTCTTGTGCAGAGGTTGATACCTTGGTATCTCTTTGCGATCGTATCCCCTCTGCCGCCTCTGTTTATGGTGCGCGCATGACGGGTGGAGGCTTTGGTGGCTGTATTGTAGCACTCGTCAAAACCTGCGATATTGACAAAGTCAGCAAGGAATTGCTTGATGCGTATAGCAAAGAGACAGGTATTGAAACAACCTATTTGGTGACCCAAGCTGGCGAAGGCGCTGGCATGATTGACTAAATTGACTAAAATTCTTTTTTTGAGAAAACAAAACAATAACAATGATGAATATAGCACTATTAGCCGAGGCGCAGACCAAGGCATTTGGCACTTGGGACATTATCTTGTTCTGTATTGCGGTTGTTGCCGTAATCGGGCTAGGTATTTGGAAAAGCCGTGATACAACGGGAACAAGTAAAGAGGAGAAGGATGACAAAGGCGATAAAAGCGCCGCTGACTACTTCTTGGCAGGTCGTGGATTGACTTGGTGGCTCGTCGGGTTCTCCCTGATTGCCGCGAATATCTCGACAGAGCAATTCGTCGGGATGTCGGGACAAGCCGCAGACTGGCTGGGTATGGCGATTGCCTCGTATGAATGGATGGCTGCCATTACCTTGGTCGTCGTTGCCTTCCTCTTCTTACCTAAACTCTTAAAGGGTGGCGTTTACACCATTCCTGAGTTCCTTGAATGTCGATATAATACCAAGGGACGTACGGCGATGGCACTTGCCACTCTGCTCGTGCTCGTTGGGGTACCAACCGCAACCGTTATTTATTCTGGATCTAAGGTCATTACCGTCTTTTTTGCGGGCTATTCTGCCTTTGGTCTCGATTTTGGAGACCTGAATACAGGGTGCTGGATTATTGCCTTGTGCGGAGCTGTATATGTCTTCGTCGGTGGGTTAAAGGCATGTGCCTGGACCGACTTGATTTGGGGGGCAGCCCTCATTCTTGGTGGTGGTGTGGTCGCATGGCTCGCCATTCGTTACCTTGGTGGTGCTGATGCTCAATCCCTTTGGGACACGCGCGTAGCCACATCGAGCGCAACTGTTGACCATATTCAAAATGCTGGTGCATGGGATCGCTTTATGATGCTCAACTCGGGTGATGCCGCAGAGGGCGCAAACGGGGTCGGGGGTAAATTGCACATGGTGCGTCCAGGCAATGACTCTGTCCTACCTTGGACGGCACTCGTCCTTGGATTGTGGATCCCCAACTTCTTTTACTGGGGGCTTAACCAGTACATCATGCAGAGAACCTTGGCATCCAAGTCTCTTGCAGAAGGGCAAAAGGGGATTGTGTTTGCAGCTTTCCTCAAATTGCTCATTCCTTTTGTCGTTGTGATTCCTGGTATCCTTGCTTACAACCTCTTTAGTAGTGATTTGCGCAAAGAAGCTGTTAGTAAAAACGCAGATAGCGGCGCCATGATTATTCATGATGCCCAAGCCTATAAGCAAAGTGAACTCACCAAGCTAAAGGACCCTGCTGAGCGTGCTAAAAAGTCGCAGGAAATTGATGAAAAAATCACTGAAGTTGCCACAAAGGTATTCCCCATGACGGAAGAGTTTGTCGCGGTTGAGACTGATTTAGCCTACGACGTCATCAAGCATAACGTCAATTTTGCTTATGCAAACGATGCCACTAAAAAGGCTGATGTCATGGGTAAGATGGAGGTCTCTTTTGCCAAGGTGAGAGAAGATGCTGCCAATACCTTGACGAACCGCACCCAGCGACTCGTCTTGGCAAAAGATATTACCGATCTAAATGGAGCTTTGATTGAAGATATGAAGTTGGCAAATGACAAGGGCTTAACCGTTGATGGCGTCCTAGGCAAGCTGATGGGCTCGTACTCCTTCCTGGGAACCAAGCTGGTTGGCTACGACTATGATGCCGCCTTCCCAACCTTGCTCTCCAAGTTGCTCTATCCTGGTATTAGCTGGTTTGTGCTTGCTGCCTTGTTTGGTGCGGTTGTTTCGTCGTTGGCATCAATGCTCAACTCCGCCTCGACCATTCTGACAATGGATGTCTACAACAAGATTCGTAAAAATGCAAAATCGACAGAACTCGTTCGCGTCGGCAAATTTGGTGTCTTGCTTTGCATGCTGCTTGCCATGTGCATTGCTCCTGCTCTCGGGAACCCCAAATTTGGTGGTATCTTTAACTTTGTGCAAGAGTTCCAAGGCTTTATCAGCCCTGGTGCCTTATGCGTCTTCCTCTTTGGTTTCTTCGTTCACCGTTGCCCCCGCTTCTTTGGCTGGTTCGGTATCTGTGCAAACGTCATCATGTATGGTGCGATGAAAATCTGTGTGCCTGCCATGCCCTTCTTGAACCGCATGGCATGGTGCTTTGGCGTACTCGTTGCGCTTGGTGCCATCTTTACGCTGATTAACATCATGCGTGGTGGTAAGCCCATCATTTTGGAATCCAACAACAAGGTGTCCATCGAGACCTCACCTCGTGCCAAGTTCTGTGGCTTCCTTGTCGTGGCGATGACGATAGCTCTCTATATCTTCTTCTGGTAAAGACAAGAAAGAGGGTTAACGGGCATCCCTCGTTAACTCACAAGCTTTTTAATCCCCGATTCCTTAACGGTATCGGGGATTTTTAGTTGAATGTATTAGACTGATTTCACCTCCTACGTGCTATAAAAAACCGTTATTTTTCTTATGGAGGTCTGAGGGAGAACGTGTTGCGTTATCCGAAAGCAATGCAACACGTTCTCCCTCAGACTAGTATCCTGACTTCGCCAATGGAATAGCATTTAAAGCTAGAAAACCCTTATAAATGCTCACTTTTTTTCGACTTCTCAGTGTAGTGCCTATTATGCGATATAAAACATTTTTTTCTTGCTTTTTTACCCCAATTTACTATGAATTTTTATCTATACATTCGCACAAAATAGACAGAACATACATTGCATAATGCGCTGTAAATAAGCATACTAGATAACTCAAAAGACAAAACATTTAATATTGTTCCGTTCTTTATCGGAAGATTGAAAAAGTAATAAATGT
>JAVXPO010000010.1:0-28614 GCA_036644695.1 Akkermansia sp.
TCGGATTCACAATCCGATATGATACCTATGGGGATGAAGGCTTCTCGTCGAAAGATAGAGTTTTTGTAAAGAAACACATGCTCTCGTTTTCTTATGAGAGTAAGCTTGGAAAAGTTTGACATCGGATTGTGAATCCGATATGATGACAACGCACGAATAAGTGCGCTATCAACAAACAGGATGATTAAAAAAATTCACTATTGCTGGTTCGGCTCTCCTCTGCCTGAGTCAGTTAGAGCTAATATAGATAAATGGGCAGCACTTAATCCCGATTTTGAAATCATTGAATGGAATGATTCAAATATTGACGTCTCAAATTATGAATTTGGGCGAAGAGCTGTCGAACAAAAAAAATTGGGATATATTGGAGATGTCGTCAGATTACAAGCACTTATTGAATATGGGGGCTTTTATATTGATTGTGATGTTGAGCTTTTTAAGTCATTAAGGACATTACAGACAGATGATAAACATCTTGTAATGGGATATATGTATAAATGTGCCCTCGGAACAGCCATGTTTTATTCTCCACCACAACATCCTATCCTTAAAGAAATTCTTAATTTATATAATGAAGTAAAACACGAATCATGGCCTGTTTCTAACTCTATCTATACAGATTATTTTATCAACAATGTCCCTAATTTTCTTCTTAATGGTAAAGCATGGGAAAATGAAAATATAACTCTTTATCCTAAGGAATTCTTTGAACAACCAGCCTTTATTCCTTCTCAAGGTTACTCCATCCATCATTGTTGTGGGTCTTGGGATCCCAATAGTAAGAATAAGACATTTGCTCTGAGTTTAGATTCAAATCATTGGATTAAATGGTTAAAAAGGAAAATAAATACAGCGCGAGCATTGAGAAAAAATGAATATTACGAATATTACAAGCAGGCATGCAAAGGGATATCCGTTAAAAAGCCATCAACATGGCGTCAGTCAAAATAGACTGAATGTTGATAAATAAGCTTTATTCCCTCTCCTGTTTTATAGTAAGAAGAGGGCATGAAATCCTTATTGATGCTCGTGGCACTTGCTTTTTTTGCAATGCTCCCTTTGCAGGCGGCTCCAGTTGTCCCTAATACTTCCTTTAAACCAGGGGAGATTTGGCATGATACGAATGGAGTTGCCATCAATGCGCACGGGGGCGGACTCTATAAAGAGAAGGGGACGTATTATTGGTTTGGTGAGCATAAGGTTGGAGGTGATGCTGGCAATCAAGCCCAAGTAGGGGTTCATTGTTACTCATCAAAGGATTTACTCAATTGGAAGGATGAGGGCATTGCCCTCAAAGTCGCCGCCCCTGACTCTGATAGCCTGATTGCTCAAGGGTGTATTTTAGAACGCCCGAAAGTCATTTATAATAAAAAGACGCGGAAATACGTCATGTGGTTTCACTTGGAGGTGAAGGGTAAGGGCTATGGCTCTGCCTTTAGCGGACGTGCCGTGAGCGACAAGGTGACAGGTCCTTATCAGTTCGTCAAAGCAGGGAGAATCAATCCCGGCAAATGGCCGATGGATATTCCAAAAGAAAAACAAACGCTCGACAACGCGCCAGCAGTACCGAGATTAGAGGGGAGTTGGTATCCTGAAGGAATGGATGAAACGGCATTTTTTAAAAGAGACTTTAAGGATGGTCAAATGGCGAGAGACATGACCCTCTTTGTTGATGCCAAGGAGAAGGCTTATCACATCTATTCCTCAGAAGAGAATGGTACGATGCACATTGCTGAGCTATCAGATGATTATCTGGATCATACGGGGAAATTTGTCCGCGTCTTTAAGGGACGCTTTATGGAGGCACCTGCCATTTGTAAAAAAGATGGTACCTATTATCTCATTGCCTCAGGATGTACGGGGTGGTCACCTAATGCTGCCCGCATGGCAGTTGCCAAATCAATCTGGGGACCATGGAAGGAACTCAAAAATCCTTGTGTAGGTAAAGATGCAGAAAAAACTTTTGATGGACAAAGCACCTTCATCTTACCCGTTGCTAAAAAAGACGGAGAAACGACGTATCTGTTCCTTGCCGATATTTGGAGACCACAAAATGCGATTGATGGTCGTTATATGTGGCTCCCCATTTCCTTCGATGGCGACCAAATGATCATCGAATGGAAGGACGAGTGGAAATTGCAAAATAAATTTCCAAAGATGATTGATTGCTAGTAGTATACAGCTTGCATCTCTTATGTGTTATAAAAGGATCAAGTCGGAACCTGATTTTGCCTAAAAATCACCGTCCAGACCCAGCCCGGCATAAGAAAATAATGGTTTTTTATAGCACATAAGAGATGAGAGTGGTATCAGAGAGCGAATCCAATGGCTTGAATGAGCATCTTCGTCAGGACGGTCATCAGTATGAGCGCAATGGGGTAGGCTGTTGCGTAGCTGACGACGGGGGCTTGTGAATCGGTTTGAGTCGAGATAGCACCGAGAGCTGGGGTAGAGGTCATGCCACCGCAAATGCCCCCTAATACTTCAAGGATATTCATGCGCATGAGTTTTTTACCAAAGAAATAACCGACGAAAATGGGAATAAAGGAGCATGCGATGGACATGATGATGACAGAGCTCCCGTATTTGGTGACCGTCTTGACCAAGTCGCCCCCGCCAGCAATCCCAGCGCACGCAAGGAAAAAAACGAGTCCCATATCTTGCAAAAGTAGACGAGTCGGGCGAGGAATATAGCCAATCAAGGGACCAATTTTGCCAAAGTGTCCAAGTAAGAGCCCTACAATGAGGGGACCACCCGCGATTCCAAGCGAGATACGCGAGCCAGCCAGCCCAAATTCGATTGAGCCAATGAAAATCCCTAGAGCGAGCCCAAGGCAGAGCGAAAGTAGATCCGTTTGATCAAATGCTTGTGGACGGTGACCTGCCAGTTTGGCGAATTGCTCTAATTTATCAGGGTCACCAACGACCATCAGCACGTCATTCCTCTCAAGGACGGTGTCAGCGGTTGGGACAAAAACAAAGCCGAGGCGCGAAACACGAGAGATGACGATGCCATAATTACAGACTGTCTTGAGCTCACGTATGCTTTTCCCTGCAACTTTTTTGCTCAAAAGGAGAATTTTACGGCGTTGACGTTCAATATCGCGAATGTAGTCATTTTTAACAGATTCACCGATCAGCGCGATCTCGGGCTTGAGTTTATCGCTGGGACCGAGCATGAGAACCTCTGTATCAGGGGTAAAAATATCATCTGTTGAGAGGGGACAGAGTTGACCGTCTCGCACAATACGCGTGATTTGAGAGGCAAATTTATCAAAGAAGGGATTATCGGCAATTGTTTGCAGGAAGAGATTGTTATTGGTGATGCGGACGACTTTGGAGATAATTGTTGGCTCTTTACTGTTTGCTTGCAGTTTTTTCGCTTCTGTATTGAGATTATAGCCTAATAATTTAGGTGCCAACTGTACAAAGAGAACGACGCCGATGACGCCAAAGGGATAAGCAATCCCGTAACCAATACTGAGAGCTGAATTCTGTCCCGATATGTCTTTGAGTACCTCTGTTGCTGAGGCAAGGGCTGGCGTACTGGTGCAAGCCCCTGCAAAAATCCCGGCCGAGAGACCAGCAGGGATGTCGAGTAAGCGAGAGCAAATATAGATGACTCCAGCACCCGTACAAACGATGAGGATAGACAAGAAGGCAAGCCGACTCCCTTGTCTGGCAATGGCAACAAAAAAACGTGCGCCAGCCCCCAGACCAATACAGTAAACAAAGATAGCTAAGCCGACATCTCTGACGCCATTCGGAACCTGAAGTCCGAAATGTCCTGCGATCAATGCCGCAAAGAGGACGCCAGATGTCCCTAGAGATAAGCCACATATGCGGATGGCACCTAATGCCATACCGAGACCAATGACGAGGAAGATGATGAAATATGGGTTTTGGAGAAGATTGCTCATAGCTGGCGGGCGCAGCTTATATACGACTTTGTGCCATTTGGAAAGTCACTTCCGTGTATTTTTTAGCTGTTATTTTATTCTTGAACGCATGAGATAAATAATTATGTTGGATCAATGGACGAACAGAAGCGACCAGTGGACAATGATGCAATGAGCGACATGAATGATGCGGGCCAGACGCCTTCTCTCCCCGTTGTTACTTGTGTGAATGACTCTTCAGCTGATATTAAATTGTTATTGGGCTTGATTCCCTTGGTTTATATCTTTTTGTCTTTACCTTTCATCAATATTTTATCCCCATGGATTGTATGGCTTTGTGTGAGGAAGAGTAATCCTCAAACGAGAACAGCTTATCGTAGCGTGATGAATATGCAAATATCATGGTCGATTTGGGGTGGTCTTCTTAGTGTATTTCTTATTGCTTCAATCGTATTGACGATGGCATTTACTGTTAGTGCGGCTGATTATTACCTGAAGGAATTGGATCAAAAAAATAAAATGGAGAAAGTTGTTGCT
Source organism: Akkermansia sp. (assembly GCA_036644695.1). Lineage (GTDB taxonomy): Bacteria > Verrucomicrobiota > Verrucomicrobiia > Verrucomicrobiales > Akkermansiaceae > Akkermansia. The sequence goes on from JAVXPO010000010.1 coordinate 4,437, forward strand.
CCCAAGAAATCATCTGATGAAGCTTGTGCTGAGAAGCAGGTGGGCAAGAGCGATACGAATAACGTGGTGGCAACTTCCTCTGTCCCAGAAGATTCTGTAAAGACGCACAAGCATGAAGAGGTAAAAGTAAAGGATGGATTAACGGAATTCGCTTGTGTTACAGGGATGCAGATGGGGACGATCAATGCAGGGATAATGCTTTGTTTGTTCGGCGTGCTAGGAGTCTTCTTCTTATTTGGTCTTGCATGGCTGGTCTTGACGATTGTTTTTGCCGTGAAGGTGAGAAATAATGACGATGCCAAGCCACCTCTGACAATACGATTCTTTCGGTAATAAAACCGTAGGAAGATGAGTATCTTTTAATTGATCTTCAGATTTTATTGTGAGCAAATACGTGTTGCTTACTTGTTTGATTTGCTTGAGAAGTGAGTGAATCTGCTAGGCAATGGAGAGATTTCGTGGTAGGCTATGTCTCGACGATGATGACTTCAACACCCATGAAAACATTTTTGCAACGGATTTGTATGCTGTTAGTCGTTGTTGTGTCTTGCCTTGGGGGCTTGTCTTCTCAAGTGGAGGCTTCTCATTCGGTGATGGTTCCAGCTTATCATGGAGAGGATGATGGGGTGAAACCTCAGTTTAGCCATTTCCCGATTCCTCTGAGTGTCTATCATCAAGAGGAGGCTCAAGCGGGGATTACGAGTGTTTGGGGTAAAATCTCGTATCGTGTGCAAAAAGATCCCTTTAATTTAATGGTGACTCTCGTTTTTATTGGAGCCATCATTCATACGTTTTTAGCAGGGCGATTTGAGGCATATTCTCATAAATTGGCTCAACGCTATAAGGAAAAGCTACATAAAAATGGCTTTCGTGTGATGCACCCAGAGGAGAGATTGCCTGTTTCCTTTGCCTCGGCAATTTTTCACTTTTTAGGTGAGATTGAGGCCGTGTTTGGATTGTGGATTATCCCCTTTTTGATTGTCTGTAATCGGTATTATAGTTTTGAGGATTTCAAGCTGTATTTGAATTATGATTGCTCATTTGTCGAGCCGTTATTTGTGATGATTGTGATGATTATTGCGTCGTCGCGACCAGTCTTTCGTTTAGCAGAAACTGTGCTTTTTTATGGGGCAAAGTTGGGTAAAGCGACCCCAGGGGCGTGGTGGTTGTCGGTGATGTGTTTAGCTCCCTTGCTGGGATCGTTGATTACCGAGCCTGCTGCCATGACGATTGGCGCTTTGCTATTGAGTAAAAGGTTCTATGATATGCGTCCGAGTAAGGCGTTGATGTACGCGACGTTGGCATTGTTGTTTGTCAATATTTCTATTGGCGGGACCTTGTCGTCATTTGCCGCGCCTCCTGTGGTGATGGTGGCAGAGAAATGGGGATGGAATATGTCGCACATGATTATCCATTTTGGGTGGAAGGCAGTTGCTGCTATTTTCATCTCTAATGCGGTGTATTTCCTCGCGTTTCGTAAGGAATTTAAGCGTTTAGCTCTTGAGCAACTCAATGATCTTGGTTTCGCCGATGCCACGCCTGTTTCATGGGATGATCGCAAAGATAAAATTCCTTCGTGGGTGACGGTTGGGCATGTATTGTTCCTTGCTTGGACAGTTTATTTCTCTCATGTACCCGTATTGTTTATTGGAGGCTTTTTATTCTTCATTGGGTTTACGGTAGCGACCCCTCAATATCAAAATAATATTTCTTTGCGCGTGCCGATGATGGTGGCATTTTTCCTTGCTGGCTTGGTTATTCTCGGCGGTGTGCAAGCATGGTGGCTTGAGCCTGTCCTCATGGGGTTACGCCCTGAGGATGTGATGATTGGTGCGACGGCATTGACGGCATTTAATGATAATGCTGCTGTGACATTCCTCGCCTCGACGGTGCCAGGATTGGAAGATGGCGTTAAGTATGCCGTTGTTGCAGGGGCTGTAACGGGTGGGGGGCTGACGGTAATCGCCAATGCGCCTAACCCCGCAGGACAGGCAATTTTGGGTAAATACTTTAAGGGCATTCGTCCTTTATTGCTTTTTGTTTACGCCCTTTTCCCGACGGCGGTTGTTTATATCTTTTTCACCTGCTTTGGTCACTAAAAGCGATTTACTTATTTTATGTTTACAGGACTCGTTGAATGTATTGGTCGTGTGCTTGCCATTACTCCCATTGATGGTGGCGCTAGGTTAACTCTTGAAGTCCCCTTTGGGGTAGAGATGGGGCTTGGTGATTCTCTTGCCGTGAATGGCTGTTGTCTGACGGTCGATGCGATAGATGGGATGAATCTATCCTTTGATCTTTTATCTCAAACGCTCAAGGTGACTGACTTGGGCGATCTCGCAGTGGGGCATTCAGTAAATCTTGAGCGTGCCATGAGGGCTGATGATCGTTTGGGTGGGCATTTTGTGATGGGACATGTCGATACGTGTGGAGTGATGACGGCTTTAGAGCCCGTTGGGCAAGATCATCGCTTGGAGGTGACAATCCCTCGTGATTATCTGAAATATTGTATTGATAAAGGCTCCATCACCATTGATGGCATGTCGTTGACGATTGCCAATTTACGAGATGATGCTCTTGAATTTTGGATCACGCCACATACGTTTGACTGTACGAACTTAAAGGATGCGAAAGCTGGCTCACGAGTCAATATTGAGGTTGATATGCTCGCTAAATACGTTGAGAGACTGTTTGTTCGTTAAATTAAAGCTTATTTTACATGTCTTTCATATTTGATGATTGACAATGAGCGTTGTCATAGACAGACTCTCCGCGCCCTATAGATACGTGCTTTGTTCGAAGCACGCCTCTGGGCATTGAACTCAAATTGATCATAAGCGACATGTCCACTACACCTGAAAAGGTTGTTTATTCTTTCGGCGGAGGGTCCGCCGACGGTAATGCAACCATGCGTAATTTGCTCGGCGGCAAGGGAGCTAACCTTGCTGAAATGGCCGGTATCGGTCTGCCTGTGCCTCCAGGATTTACTATTACTACCGAAGTTTGCACCTATTTCTACGATAACGATCGTACGTACCCAGCTAATCTTGATGCTGACATTAAGTCAGGTATTACTAAAATGGAAGCGATTATGGGGCGTAAGTTTGGTGATACAAAGGCAATGCCTCTGTTGGTTGCCGTGCGCTCTGGTGCTCGTGATTCCATGCCTGGTATGATGGATACGATTTTGAATCTTGGTTTGAATGATGAAACCGTTGAGGCTTTAAGTAGCGCAACGAATAATCCTCGTTTTGCGTGGGATTGCTATCGTCGTTTTGTCCAGATGTATGGCGATGTCGTCTTAGGTCTGCAAAAGGCACCTGGTGAAGACCACGATCCATTTGAACAAGAGATTGACGCAATCAAGTTGGAATGCCACGGCTCTGTTGATGTGGAAGATACGACGCTGACCGCCGAAGATCTTAAAGAGCTCGTCAAGCGTTTCAAGGCTCTCGTCCTTGAACGTATGGGACATGAGTTCCCCGATTGCCCATGGGAACAATTGCAAGGTGCTATCGGTGCCGTGTTTGGTTCATGGAATAATGACCGTGCTATCGTCTATCGTCGCAAGTACAACATTCCTTCTGAATGGGGTACCGCCGTTAACGTACAAGCCATGGTATTTGGCAATACGGGTGATGAATCTGGTTCTGGTGTTGCTTTCACCCGTAACCCTGCCTCTGGCGAAAAAGAATTTTATGGTGAGTTTCTCATGAATGCCCAAGGTGAAGACGTTGTTGCTGGTGTACGCACACCATCTCCCGTCCTCAAGTTGGAAGAAGTCATGCCTGAGGCATTTAACGAACTGATGCGCATCCGCGCCGTACTCGAAGAACATTTCCGCGATATGCAGGACTTTGAGTTCACAATTCAGAATCGCACCGTTTACATGTTGCAGACCCGTAACGGCAAGCGCACAGGCGTTGCCGCCTTCCGTATCGCTTGCGAAATGGTAGAAGAAGGATTGATTGACTGGAAGACGGCTGTTGGTCGTGTCCCAGCCGAGCAGGTTGATCAGTTGTTGACCCCAGTCTTTGATCGTAAGGCGATCAAATCTGCTAAGGTTGTTGCCTCTGGCTTGCCAGCTGGTCCTGGTGCTGCTGCTGGTCACATTTATCTCAATGCAGAACGTGCCGTTGATGCCGCCGATAAGGGCGAAAAAGTGCTTCTAGTTCGCTTGGAAACATCTCCTGAAGACCTTCGTGGCATGATTGCCGCTGAGGGTGTCTTGACCGCTCGTGGCGGGGTCTCTTCGCATGCCGCTCTCGTTGCCCGTCAAATGGGTAAGGTCTGCGTTTGTGGTGCAGAGTCTCTCGCTATCGACTATGCTGAACGCACTGTTACAGTTGGTGGGATGACCTTCAATGAGGGTGACTATATGTCCATTGACGGCAATGCTGGTCTTGTCTACGCTGGCAAGGTTGATACCTCTGCCTCAGAAATTATCCAAGTCTTGATCGAAAAAACGCTCAAGCCTGAAGAGAGCCGTACCTATCAAAACTTTGCCAAGTTGATGCAATGGTGCGACGATTGTACACAGATGAAAGTCCGCACCAATGCTGACTCTCCTGCTCAAGCGGAAAATGCCGTTGCCTTTGGTGCGGTAGGGATTGGTCTTTGCCGCACAGAACACATGTTCTTTGAGGGTGATCGCATTGACTTTATGCGTCAGATGATTCTCTCTGCTCGCAAGGATCAGCGCAAGGCTGCCGTTGATAAGCTTCTTCCTTTCCAAAAGGCAGACTTTAAGGGTATCTTTAAGGCACTTAAGGGACTTCCTGCAACGATTCGTTTGCTCGATCCCCCCTTGCATGAGTTCCTCCCTCAGACGAAGGAGCAACAGCTTGATCTTGCCGATAAAATTGGTCTCCCCGTCGAGGTTATCATGCGCCGTGTAACGGAGCTCCACGAGTTTAACCCGATGCTTGGTCACCGTGGTTGCCGTCTTGGTATCTCCTATCCAGAAGTGACTGAAATGCAGGCTCGCGCCATCATTGAGGCTGCTGTTGAAGTTTCTGAAGAAGAAGGCTTTGATGTCGTTCCTGAAATCATGGTTCCTCTCGTTTCTTTCAAAAAGGAATTGGATATCCAAAAAGCAGTAATCGACGAAGTTGCCCAAAAGGTATTTGCCGAGAAGGGTAAGACGATTACCTACAAAGTAGGTACGATGATTGAAATCCCTCGTGCTGCTGTTACGGCTGACGAAATTGCCCAGGCTGCTGAATTCTTCTCCTTTGGGACGAACGATTTGACACAAACGGGTCTCGGTATGAGTCGTGATGACTCGGGTTCTTTCTTGAATAGATATCAAGATCTCGAAATTATCAAAAAGAATGTATTTGCCTCCATCGATCAAGCTGGTGTTGGTAGACTCATGGAAATTGCCTGTGAACTCGGTCGCAAAACACGCCCCAATATCAAGTTGGGGATTTGTGGCGAACACGGTGGCGATCCTGACTCCATCAAGTTCTGCAACAAGCTCAAACTTGATTATGTGAGTTGCTCTCCATTTAGAGTTCCCACTGCTCGGTTGGCCGCTGCTCAGGCCGCCTTGGAACAAGCGTAAGATACGTGATGAATTCAGGGCTTAAAAATAGCCCAATTTAATCCTCGTGGGCGAAAAAGCTCACGAGGATTTTTTCGTTTTAACCCTAACCCTAACCCTAACCCTAACCCTTCCTCTCTCCCCCCCATTTATTTTATGCCCCCGATACCCAATCAAAATATAGGAAAATTTGGTGAGATGAAAAAAATCATCCCACTGGCTTTCCCCGTTGTTATTGCCAACTTGACTCAAGTCGGGTTAGGCTGTGTAGATACGATTGTTGCAGGCAAGTTTAGTGCTCTCGATATGGCATCTGTGGCATTAGGTACCTCGATTTTTGTCCCCATCCAATTATTTGCTTGTGGTATTCTCATGGTTTTAGGACCCATTATTGCCAATTTACGCGGTCGGCAAAATGAGAGTCGCATCGGATATGTAATGAGCAATGGAATGTGGCTTGTGGGTATCTTGAGCGTTGTGATTTTAGGCTTGCTCTTTGCCGCAGAGCATCTCTTGCCTTGGATATCGAATGATCCCGCCATGGTCAAAATAGCGGAGAATTATGTTTTTGCCGTAATGTGGGGGGTACCTGCCAATTTGATGTTCGTTGCCCTCAAGAGTTTAAATGAAGGCACCAATATGACGCGTCCTGCCATGTTTGTTGGCGTGGCTGCTTTGATTGTCAATATTCCGGCAAATTATATCTTTGTTTTTGGGATGTTTGGAGCCCCTCAAATGGGTGGGGCAGGGTGTGGTGTAGCGACCGCGATTGTGTATTGGTTTCAAGCAGCAGTGATGCTGTGGCTGGTGTACAAAAATCCGAGTCATCGTTCTTATCGCCAGTATTTGATTCGCTTGGCTCCTCCTGCTAAAGAGATGATTAAGCGCGTGATTAAATTGGGCTTACCCGTCGGGTTATCTTGGTTTTGTGAGGTAATGCTTTTTTGCGCGGCTGCATTGATTTTGGCTCCCCTAGGCTATATTGCGGTGGGCTGTCATCAGGTCGCGGCGAATGTCGCCTCTCTCTTATTTATGACCCCATTATCGATTGGGTTGGCGGCCTCTATTCGTGTTGCCTACCATACGGGACGCAAGGATAAGAGGGGGATTGACTCTGCTATCCGTTCATCATACGTCCTCGTACTGGGGATTATGGTCGTGACCTCAATCGCGATCCTCCTCTATCATAAAAATATCGTCATGCTCTACAATGAAGAGCCCATCATTGTATCGACTGCTTCATCTCTCCTGTTATTAGGGGTGATTTACCAGTTGCCAGATTGCTTACAAGTGGTCTCTGTGGGGATTTTACGTGGTTTCCGCGATACGGCAGCGGTGAGCATGATTACATTCTTCTCCTACTGGATTGTTGGCTTCCCCGTTTGTTATGTCCTTGCCCGTACCGATTGGGTCATTGAGGGCTTGGGTGCTAAAGGGGTTTGGATTGGCTTCATTTTTGGACTGACCACGGCGGCAATTTTATTGATTATTCGGGTCATTCGAACGAGGAAAGCAGAATTAAAGAAAATTAGTGCATGATTTTGTCCCCAACGTGACTCTCAACGGATAGAACGCTTTTGATGAGTGACACGAGTCGTGCCTAGGATTATAGAGTGGATATGAATTATTCTGCCAATGAAAATCGTTATACGATTTTGCCATATCGTCGATGCGGACATAGTGGGCTTTTATTGCCTGCTTTGTCGTTGGGGCTTTGGCACAATTTTGGAACATTTGATGATGAGGCTACTTCGCGAGCGATGCTTAGATTGGCATTTGATGCAGGTATTACACATTTTGATTTGGCAAATAATTATGGACCTCCTGCTGGCAGTGCAGAGGAGAGATTTGGTAAGCTTTTTCATGAGGATTTGAGGGCATATCGTGATGAATTGGTCATTTCGACCAAGGCGAGTCATTTAATGTGGGCTGGACCTTATGGCGATTGGGGCTCGCGCAAACATTTGCTGGCAAGTCTCGATCAATCACTCAAGAGGATGCGACTGGATTATGTCGATATTTTTTATGCCCATCGTTACGATGTCGAGACTCCGCTTGAGGAGACGATGGGTGCATTGATTACAGCTGTGAAAAGTGGGCGAGCCTTGTACGCAGGTATCTCTAAGTTTCCTCCTGATGCGGCAAAACGAGCATGCGCTATCTTGAGGAGTGCAGGCGTGCCATGCCTGATTCATCAAGTGAGGTATAACATGATGGATCGTGCTGTTGAGCAATCTGCTTTCTCAACGGTGATGAATGAGGGGATGGGGTGTATTGCTTTTTCTCCTCTAGCTCAAGGAATGTTGACCAATCGTTATTTGCATGGAATCCCTCAAGATTCCAGAGCGGCTGGGCGTTCTGTCTTCTTAAATGAGAATCGAGTCCAAGAGCATATGAGTCAAGTCAGTCGCTTGATTCCCATAGCAGAGCGCAGAGGGCAATCATTGGCTCAGATGGCGATTGCATGGGTGCTTAAGAGACCAGAGATGACCTCGTGCATCATAGGCGCAAGTCGCCCTGCTCAAATTACAGAATGTCTAGGCGCCCTCAAGCACCCCAATTTTTCAGAAGAAGAACTGCGCGAAATTGATGCTATTTTTGCTCAATAAAATTGAAGAAAACATTATACAACTTTCATTTTTTATGTGCTATAAATAGGTCGTATTTGATGTTAGACGGTATTATTGAATAGGACTTTATGGTATAAGACCTAAAGTGGTCTTACCACCAGCAGATGGCGCAAATGAGGATGGCTACCCCATAGACCATGCCACCGAGGCAGAGCTGAGTCCATCGAGCAGGCGTTGCCGTTGCCCAATCAACCATTCTCCTGTAAACATAGGGTTTACCTACCCAAATTAGACAGAGGATGACGACGACATAGCCCCAAATTGGGATGAGAAGGCGCGTTTGTGGCAATTTCAAAAAGGCGGCGGTGACGAAGGGGGCGACGAGCATGAGTCCTAAAAAGCCAAGTGCCCGAGGGAAGAGGAGCTCCTTGACCTGTGTCACGAGTAAGATAAAGAAGAGAGGACATCCGAGCTGGAGGAGCCATCGGACGCCTTCAAATTCTGCTAAATCGACGCGTAGGCTACTGATGAGCCCTTTATCCGCAGGGGCGACGAGTAGGAAAAACCAAGCAAAGGCAAGTCCTAAGGTGATTTGTGCCAATAGATGATTGCGAGGGCTTGACTGTACAAAATTTCTTGCGGTGGTTCCTCCCATGAGGGCAATCAGGTGCCCGACGAGCAGAGCCGAACCAAGGATGTAGCCTGCTACGTCGAGCGGAATCATTTGATAGGCGTGAATGGCGGATTCGGGAGTCATGGTGCGCATTAGCCTATCGAATCTTACCCAAGGGTAAAGGAGAAAACATGGGGCAAGGGATGATTTCTAAAAATTGTGAGGTTCTATTAACGAGGAAGGGGTACGGAAATAATTCCGTACCCCTTCTTTCATAATCGTGCAGGCTTAACTTTAGAAGTTGTAGCGATAGCCGATGTTGCCTGAGACGACTGTAGCATTACTGCGCAGATCCAGGTCTGCATCAGCGTAGATGCTGCTGTTGGTTCCTACTGGGACAGTGAGCCCTGCCCCTAGTTGGACGCCAGTTGTGCCGACTTTGGCTCCTTTGATATTCATGACTCCGAGAGGTGACCCCATTGGGCAGATCAAGAACGTTGGTGAGACCTTCAAAGATCGCAAGGTGATTGCCAAGAATAGGGGCGAGATTGAAGCAGGGGAGGAAGGAATCTCTAATGCTTATCGCGTGAGGCTGAATGCCGCTAAGACGGTTATCAGGTTTGCAGAGGGTAGAATGAACTTCAATGAGCTGCTTGAAGAATACTATGAATCCAAGGTGAGCGATTCGCTTACTGGCACGAGAACAGCCGAATGGTGGGGAGCAAACCTGCGTGAGTCACAGAAGGCACTTCGTGATATGGGCGTGCTTGATACGGATTTCATTAAAACAGATGGCGAGTTGTCTCGTCTTGATATTCTTGAAGGGGCTTCTTTCCTTGGGCGATCAGTCGCCATGAATGAAGCTCAAAAGAATGTGTTACCCGAAGGCGTGCGCGATTTCCTCCGCATGCTGGCGGCGTGGACTCGTGAGGCGTTAGGGCTTGCCCGGCTTGGCAAGGGCTTTGAGGTTGCAGCGAAGAAGGGTCATATCAACAAGGATTTTGCGCGTGAGGTTTACGGGCTCGTCGGTATTCAATCCGAATACTGGGGGGAGGTTGCAGAACGTGCAGAAACTCAAACAATCGAATCAGCCAATGAGGCGGCATTTGAGGCGTCAGCAAGCTTCGTAAAACATGAAGGGAAACTCTTTGCCCCCAACGGCAAGGAATCCAATCTCACCCCATCCCAATATGAAGCAGTAAGAACAGACGCAGTCAAGAAATGGTTTGGCGGCGACTGGGAAGCCAAGCTTATTCAAGATTTCATGAACGGTGAGTCTATCGCTTCCATTGAAGGAAAGCTCTTTGATAAAGCGGGAGACGCAGGGAAGCAACTGGTGGAGGTAATTTCTTCTTGGATGAAGGAAAACTACGGCGAGTTCGTGAACAATCCTGTTCTTGGTGAAGTTAGGGTTTCTCAAAAAGATATTAGCGATTCTTGGAGAGAAGGAAGAAAATCAGTACGCGCAGAATCATTCCGCGTTGTGCCTGAAATTATTTCAAGAGGAATTATTATAGGGCATACAGAACACTACAAAGGGAAAGACGGATTAAGCCGAATGCTTGTTGCCGCGCCTGTCTTAATTGATGGCTCGAAAAACTACGGCATTGTTGCCTTACAGTACGATCAGAATATGAAAAGGATGGTTTTCCATGATGTTTATACAGTGGAAAGAACCATGCTTGAGCATCTTGATTCGCAAGAAAAAGAAAGGGCTCAAGCCTTATTATCCAGCGGTGCCTCCTTCCGTGAGGAAGGCCAGCGTTCCGCCCTCGATAAATCAGCTGAACCCGTAATCAATATCCTTCGTCGCCACCTGTTTGTCAATACGGAAAATGTTTCTAATCGTGTCGATGGCTCTGCGTCAGATTTACTGGTAATAGCAGGCAGTAAATCTGACGCAGAGCCAATAATTCTTTTTCACTGAAAATCAATCTGTAATAACTCTTGATTTTATTTGTAAAAAATCAAGAAGGGGGGATGAGTATGATTTATTTTTCTTTGCAGATTTTTTGATAGTTAACGAGAGGTGAGGATGTGGCGGATTGGTTTTTTATTTAACCTTATAATCGACATCGACGATGACGCGGATGACCTTGATCTCAGGGGTAGCCTCATCGCGATCCTCGACATTGAATCGCCCTTGAGTGGCGCGGACGAGTCCCCCGAGCTGAGATTGAGTATCACGAGCAAAGTTCTCTGCGGCGAGGAGGCTATTGCGGGTTGCCTCGGCAATCATGTCGGGCTTGATGTCATTGAGTCTTTCGTAAATGAACTGAGGAGAGTTTGAGGAAATTTCAATCCCTTTGCCCAATAGCTGGACGAAAGAGGCCATTGCTGGCTTGATTTTGTTAATTTTTGTACTCCTGACGACGAGTTGTTGATTTGCCTGATAACGGGGGATTTTGAGCAGGGCATTGAGAGCGGCGTTGTCCTCTTGTTGATCTTGACCGGCTTGTTTGGCGCGTGCTTGAGCGCGTTCTCTCGCAGTCATGAAGTCCGCATCGCGGTGCTTGTCGGTGACATCGGGGGGCTGGACAAAGATTTCGTTCTCGTCAAAGCCTTTTGACTTGAGGTAAGCAATGACTTGAGCCACATCGTTGTTGAGCGATTGCTCTAATTGGTCGAGCCCCTCGGCTTGAGCTTTGATATTCATCGACCAGATGCCCAGGGAGGCGGGGACTTCTCGTTCAGAGAGTCCCTTGACCGAGGCGACGCGTTCGGCGTTATTATGGTTCATGATACCTTCGCCTAAAAAGTATCCTGCACCGAGGATTCCTAAACCTAAAAAAAGGGCACTAATACAGCTACATCTCATGATTCTTTGTTACTCTTTTATTGATGGTGATTCAATCTATTTTATTCAAAGGCAGGAGGGTGAGGGTGAGGGCGAGAGCACCTGTGACATTTCTCCCCCAGACCTGGTTTGATGTTGGGCGGTGAATTTGGTGGATTTTTAGTTATTTTCTCTAGTTTAGAAGATGAATATTTTGAGTCTACGAGAGGGGATGATAAAATTTGTTGGCACAATAGGGAGAAACTTCTTATAATAACTCTGAACGCAGGTTGTTTTGCGAAAAACGCTCTCCATGGCCTGTGTTGACTCATTTTATCATTAAACAAAAAACTTATGAAAAGTATTTCCCTCTTTTTCCGCACTTGTGCAGTTGTTGCTCTTGCCTGTTGTTTTTGTGGCTGTCATGGAGATAAGGACAAGAATACAGCTGATCATCTGACGATCAATTTTGGACATTTCCCGAATATTTCTCATGTTCAGGCACTTGTGGCGCACCATTTATCACGAACGGGAGTGGGCTGGTATGAGGAGCGTTTGTCCCGTGAGTTGGGTAAACCTGTTAAGATTAATTGGTATACGTATAATGCTGGCCCTGGGGCGATGGAGGCGTTGTTTGCTCGCTCAATTGATTTGACGTATGTGGGACCAAGTCCTGCGATCAATGCTTTTGTCAAGTCGGGTGGGAGTGAGGTTCGCATTATCTCTGGCTCTGCCGAGGGAGGGGCAGCTCTGGTTGTTCGTGGGGATTCTCCTCTAAAGGCTCCGCTGGATTTTAAGGGAAAGGTTGTGGCAACTCCTCAGTTGGGTAATACGCAGGATGTCTCTTGTCGTGCCTGGTTTGCAGATGCAGGGATGCAGGTGACCCAATCGGGGGGAGATGTGAAAATCCTCCCGACGGCGAATCCTGAACAATTGAGTTTATTTCGCATGGGCAAGCTGGATGGTGTGTGGACGGTTGAACCATGGGTGAGCCGTTTAGAGCTAGAGGCAGGGGGCAAGGTGCTCGTGGATGAGCGTGCGGCACTGGTGACGGTGTTGGCGTCGAGTAGTTCATTTATGAGCGAGAATCCTGCGGTGATTGCTGCGGTGGTCAAGGCTCATCGCGAGCTGACTGAGTGGATTAAATCTCATCCCGATGAAGCACAAAAGATTGTCGTGGATGAAATGGGTGAGCTGACTCATTCTAAAATTGATCCTGAATTGGTCAAAAATGCATGGGATCGTATTACCTTGACGGCGGATTTAGACTTGCTCAAGCTCCAAACTTTCGTCAAGAATGCGCATCGGGCAGGGTTTATGAAGACGATCCCCGATGTGAATGGGATGGTGCAGGTTCCCTCGGCAGAGCCAAAAAAGTAGAAAGGTAGGCGGTTATCGATGCGTATCAATCCAAGAGCAAGAGTGTATGATGATTGAAACAAGAGAAGAGAGGGAGAGGTCTCCCAAGCTTTCTGTCGTTGGCGTTTCTAAAGCGTTCTCGTCGCGTACGGGTGATGTTCAGGCTTTACTATCCGTGAGCATGGACATTGCCGAGGGTGAGTTTGTGTGTCTTGTCGGTCCCAGTGGGTGTGGTAAGACGACTTTGTTGAATATTATTGCAGGATTAGAGGTTCCCGATGATGGTTGTGTGTTGTTAGACGGGGTGCCCGTCTCTAAACCTGGGAGAGATCGGACGGTGATGTTTCAAGAGGCGGCTCTGTTCCCATGGCTGGATGTCATGGGCAATGTCTTATTTGGGCTCAAGCTGTGCCCTGAATATTCAAAGGAGCAACGACGTCGCATCGCATGGGATAATCTTAAACTCGTTGGATTGGAGAAGTTTGCCAAGGCGAGGATTCATGAGCTGTCTGGGGGGATGAAGCAACGTGTGGCTTTGGCACGAGCCTTGGCGCCTAGCCCTCGGCTTTTGTTGATGGATGAGCCGTTTGGTGCCTTGGATGCCATGACGCGCGAACAATTGTATTTTGATATTCAACGAATTTGTCGCGAGCATCGGATCACGATTGTTTTTGTGACTCACAATGTGCGTGAGGCGGTGTGTTTGGGGAATCGGGTGATCCTTTTCTCTCCGCATCCTGGGCGTATTGAGGGGGAATTTGAGATTGAATTGCCTCGCCCGAGAGATATTAACGATGGGCAATTATCGGCAATGGTTCGAAATATTACGGGTGCGTTGAAGGGGCGTCCCTCTGCTGAAGAAGATTGAATGAGATGAAAAGATTGGGTATAACATGTTTGTTTTTTGTCGGTTTACTTGTCCTCTGGCAACTTTGTTGCTTGATGGGGATGTGGCCTGCATTTTTGTTCCCACCGCCCGAGGCAGTAGGAGATTATTTATGGGTGAATGTCTGTGATGGTACCTTATTGGATGCCTCATGGGTGACCTTGCGTCGCCTTGTCTCTGGGTATGGCATTGGCATTTTGATTGGTATCCCGCTGGGGATGATTATGTCGAGGAGTACCTTTGTTAAAGATACACTGGGCTTTTTGTCACTTGGGTTACAGGCATTACCAAGTGTTTGCTGGGTGCCTTTGGCAACGCTCTGGTTTGGTCAGACCGAGTCAGCTATGTTGTTTGTCGTGGTGATGGGGACCTTGTGGTCAGTTATTTTAGCCACGGATAATGGGATGCGTACGGTGCCCCCAATTTATGCACGAGCAGCGCGTACGATGGGGGCGAGCCCGCTTAAAACCTTGGTGTATGTGACCTTGCCTGCCTCGGCGCCCTTTGTCGTTAGTGGGATGAAGCAAGGCTGGGCATTTGCATGGAGATCGCTCATGGCGGCAGAAATTTTTGTGCCCATCCTGACGGGATTTGGGTTAGGTCAATTGCTTCACTTTGGGCGTGAGCTCAATTCGATGGATCAGGTTTTAGGGATTATGTTTATCATCGTCGTGATTGGTCTGCTCTCGGATAAAATTCTCTTTTCCCCAGTTGAGAGATTTTTACATTCCCGATGGGGAACGAATAAGGGCTGATGTTTTTTAGCTGTGGTGGATGATTACTTGAGCCTGCCGTTATCTCGATAGCTGTAGTAGTTGCGATTGGCATGTGCATCGGGTTTCCCCATGATAATGTGGTCGTAAAAATTGAGCATGAGGATGTCGGCAGCTTCGTAGATGCGGTGGGTGATGTCATCATCAGGACGGCTCGGTGCAGGGTCGCCGCTGGGATGGTTATGCACCAAGACAAAGGCGTAAGCGTTGTTGGTGATGGCTGGTTTAATGATGTCGCGAGGATGAGCAATGGATTCGTTGAGGGTGCCAACAGATATTGCTATCTTGGTGATGAGTCTGGACTGAGCATCGAGTAGGAGCACGTAGAGGGTTTCTTGATCGAGCCATCGAGTGTTGGTGATCATGTAGTCGTAAACGTCATCGCCACCCGAGAATGGATGTCTTTCTGATTCTTCTCGTAGTGCGCGACATCCAAGCTCAAAGGCCGCCACGAGTGTAGCTGCTTTTGCGAGACCGATTCCTTTGGCTAGCTCGCTGATCTCTTTTGTATTGAGTCGTGCGAGTGCTTCGAGTGAACCTGCGTTCTCAATGAGTTCTAATGAGAGTTGAAAGACGTTTTTGCCACGGAGACCTGTTCGTAAAAAGATGGCAATGAGCTCTGCATTACTCAGGCTTTCTTTGCCAAGGGTGAGGAGTTTCTCTCTCGGGAGTAAGTTGGTAGGGGGGAGCGAATCAGGCATGGAATGAGGGGGAGTATAGAGGGAAGGGGGGGAGTTAAAGGGAGAGGATAGCTTGGGCTAATCCGTGTAGGGTGTCGCTCGCACAGAGTGTTTGCTCTGTTTGTTGCTCTTGAGATAGGAGGATGTCGGAGGATTTACCGCAAAGGTAACTTGCCAGGCATGCTGAATCAATGAGTGAAATGCCTTGTTTACAGAGCCCTGAGCAAAGTCCGGCACAGACCCCGGCGAGAACATCGCCTTGCCCAGCTGTTGCCATGGCGGGACCCCCTGTGGAATTGTAATGTACTGGCTGATTGAATGAGGTGATGATGCTCCGTGCCCCTTTCAAAATGAGGCAAGCCTCGTGTTTTTGGGTGAAGGCAAGAGCTGTTTGTAATCGCGATGTCCCCTTTGGTAAATGGGGTAGGAGCCGTCTTATTTCCCCTGGATGTGGGGTGGCGATGACGTTGGCGCGCAGATGCCAATCTTTGCTTGCGGCGAGATTGAGTCCATCGGCATCTAAAATAATGGTGCCCGTGAAGGTATCGAGGAGCTTGCCAATTGCCTGAGCATTGCATTCATTGAGTGTGCCTAGACCTGGCCCGATGAGGAGGGCGGAGAAGGGGGATGAATCAATCTCACGATAATCAGAGACGGGGGAGATCATGATTTCGGCCGGGAGGGTGCTGGCTAGGATGGCATGTGCCTCACGAAGGACAAAAAGTGTGACGAGCCCCGCGCCTGATCGGAGGGCTGCCTCAGAACAGAGCCGCGCGGCGCCAGGCATCCCAAGGGAGCCTGCAATAATGCCCACATGACCTGCTTTATTTTTGAAGTATTCGTATGGTCGTGGGGGGAGAAGAGGGGCTAATATGGAACGCTCGTTAAGCTCTCCCTCATGCTCCGTGGGGTGAATGCCTGCCATGGGGATGGGAATCATTTTGCCAACATAGGCAGTTGCCGTATCGCAAATGAGTCCTCTTTTAACGGTGCCAATCGGGGAGGTGATATCGGCAAGGACGGCTGATATATCGGGGTCTCCAGTATCGCCATCAATGCCCGTTGGCAAGTCGATTGACCATGTGCGACAGTGGGGTGAGCTTGAGCGAAGGTGGTTGAGCTCTTGGCAAATTTGAGACAGGGCTGGGCGTAGCTCGCCTTGTGCACCGAGTCCGAGAATGCCATCGAGTAAGAGTGTCCTTGATGGGAGTGGATGGGGCGGAGGCTCTGTAAGAATGTCGGGGGCTGGTGCCATGGCTGCCAGCTGTTTTTGAGCCAGTGGGCTCCATTGCTCAAGAGGGTAGGGGGAGCGAATCGAGACCTGCCAGCCTTCTCGTTGCAAGAAGCGGATGACGGCGACGGCATCGCCCCCGTTATTGCCTTTGCCAACATAGGCAATGACGTGGCAAAAGGTGGGGAAAGCGTGCAATATCTCTACAGAGATACGTGCCGAGGCATCGTTCATGAGTTGCTCTGCCGAGATGCCAGAGGAGATGAGATTGGCTTCTAATCTCTGCATGTGCCGGGGGCTACAAATATACATGA
The DNA here is from genome assembly GCA_036644695.1 of Akkermansia sp. GTDB lineage: Bacteria > Verrucomicrobiota > Verrucomicrobiia > Verrucomicrobiales > Akkermansiaceae > Akkermansia. The sequence continues at coordinate 21,184 of JAVXPO010000010.1, forward strand.
CGAGGTGATTGTTGAGGGCTGATAAAGTATTATACCAAAAGTCCTCCGTCATGCCAAGCATGAGGAGGACTTTCAGAAAAACAGGTGTCTGTTATTGACGATTTAACCGATGCGGAAGGTGATTCGCGCTTTGGTCGTGTCGTAGGGTGACATTTCCATGCGTACTTTATCCCCAACGACGAGTCGAATGAAGCGTTTACGCATTTTGCCAGAGATGTGAGCGAGCACTTCGTGATCGTTCTCTAATTTGACGCGGAACATGGTACCTGCAAGAACGGAGCTGATCATGCCTTCAAGCTGAATTTGACCTTCGGTATCTTCTTCTCCGTCTTCGAGTTCGGGTTTCTTTTTCCAAGGTCCATTAGATCTACCACGACGACCTCCGCCTTTTTTGCCTCGGCTCTTGCCACGATAGCCACCGCCACCGCCTGCACCGCCTGGGCGAGAGGGACCTCCTCCACCTGGACGTGATCCAGGACCACCTGAGCCACCTGGTCCACCGGGGCGTGAACCTGGGGCGCCGCCTGTGCGGGCTCCTGGGGCTGATGTAGTTGAGCCTGGGGCACCTGTGCGTGCGCCTCCTGGACCTGATGGCCGTCCTGCTCCTGCTCCGGCACCCGTAGGTCGAGAGCCAGGACCACCTGAGCCGCCTGGGCGTGAGCCTGGACCGCTAGGACGTGAACCGGGACCGCCGGGGCGTGAGCCGGCACCTGTTCGTGCGCCGCCTGGGCGAGAACTTGTGCCGCCTGGCCTACCGCCGGAAGGGCGACTGCCTCCCGTACTGGAGCGACCGGATGATGGATTGATGGGGCTAATATCTGTCTCCTTGTTAAATTTTTATTGCAAAGCGTTACCGCATGCGCGGACAAGTCTAGCTGAGCCTGCCAATAAATCAAGGGCGATTTGAGTCTCGAACGCATTTTTTTGAAAAATAGGACGTTTTTCGGTGAGAAATGAATAAATTTTTATGAAAGAGCATGAATTCAATTGACATCTATCTAAAATATCATTAGGAAACTTCACCCCTGATTGGAAGAACCGGCACAACGCCGAATAACGAGAATGAAGAACGAAACCATGAAGACCTTCTCAGCCAAACCGCAAGAAGTAGAGCGCAAGTGGTATGTGATAGATGCCGCTGATAAAGTGCTTGGTCGCGTAGCTGTTGATGCTGCTAACCTTTTGCGAGGCAAAAACAAAACTATTTTTACCTCACACGTTGATTGTGGCGACTATGTCGTCGTTATTAACGCAGATAAGGTTGTCCTAACCGGCAACAAGGAAAATGCTAAGATATATACCCGTTTCTCGGGATATATTGGTGGCAAGAAAGTGGAGACACCTCGGAAAATCCGTGCTCGTCGTCCCCAGTTGCTTGTTGAAATGGCAATCCAAGGTATGCTGCCTCACACCCGTCTGGGTCGTGCGCAATGTACCAAGTTGAAGGTTTATGCAGGAACAGAACATCCGCATGCTGCCCAACAACCCATTGTTCACAATATTGCTTAAAAGAGACTATGAGTCAGACTACGACCACTCCCTACAGCGCAACTGGACGCCGCAAGACAGCTATTGCTCACGCATGGCTGACTGAAGGCACCGGACGCATTACGATCAATCGTCATGTATTTGAAGAATACCTGCCTACCGTGCAGCTTCAAAATACGACATTGCAACCCTTCCAAGTGACCAACACGATGAACAAGTTTGACGTGAATGTCGTTGCCAAAGGCGGCGGTATCCATGGTCAAGTCGGCGCAGTCCGCCTTGCGGTTGCCCGTGCTCTTGTCCAGTTTGATGAAACGCTTCGTGCTCAATTGCGCGAACACGGATTGTTAACTCGCGATTCTCGCATGAAGGAACGTAAAAAGCCCGGTCAGCCCGGTGCTCGTAAGCGTTATCAATTCTCTAAACGTTAATTCGCTTTCAGAAACGAGAAAGAATTTTTCTTTTACAAAAGGAGGTATCTCACAGGGGGTGCCTCCTTTTTCGTGTCTTAAATTTTTGAGCATGGGTCGTGGGCGTGATTCTCGCGTGACAAGATGCCTCTTTTTTGGTAACACCAGCTGGCAGAATATGAAATTCCAAGGTCTTTACACAGCAATGGTGACCCCTTTCCGAGGAGGGAAGGTGGATCGCGAAGCGTTTCGTGCAAACATTGAAACTCAAGTTGCAGCAGGGGTGACAGGCATTATGCCTATTGGGACGACTGGTGAGTCTCCAACCCTATCTGTTGCGGAGCATTTGGAAGTGATTCAATTGGCAGTTGAGTCTGTAAATGGTCGCATCCAAGTGATTGCTGGCGCAGGTGCGAATTGTACCGCCGAGGCAATCGAATTGGCAGTTGAGGCAGAGCAAGTTGGCGTAACGGGTACCTTACAGGTTTGCCCTTATTACAATAAACCGTCTCAGGAGGGCGTGTATCGCCATTTTTGCACAATTGCCGAAAAGACAACTAAGCCGATTGTCCTTTACAGTATCCCTGGTCGATGTGGGATTGAGATTGCGGTTGAGACAGTGGCTAGGCTTGCTTGTGACAATAACCATATTGTTGCCGTGAAAGAGGCAGGGGGCAGTGTGGATCGAGTGAATCAATTGTTGCAAGTCTTGCCTGATAGCTTTTCTATTTTATGTGGGGATGATGGGTTGTGTCTGCCCTTTATGTCATGTGGCGCAGTTGGTCTTGTTTCTGTAACTTCAAATCTTGTGCCTGATGTGATGAATCGTTTGGTGCAGGCTTGTCTCCACCATGATTATGCTGAGGCATTGGCGATTCAGAAAAAATATTATCCTCTGATGAAGGGGCTGATGTCATTGGATTGCAATCCCGTGCCGATTAAGGCAGCTATGGCGATGCGCGGAGGCATGACGGATGAGCTGCGATTGCCACTCGTCGAGCTATCTCATGAGAAAAAAGAAGCTCTTGCCTCATTGATGACTCAATTCAAGCTCAACTCATAACGCAAAGAGATTTTTTATGTTATCCATTTTAGTTACTGGTGTTTCTGGTCGCATGGGGCGTTCTGTTCTTGAATCTGTTGAGGCTAATCCCGAAACAGTCGTCGGCGGTACACACGATCAAGGGGAGGCTCTCGCAGAGGTGTTGCCCACCTGTGATGCTGTGATAGATTTCTCTCATCATAGTTTTACCACATGTCTGTTGGAGCAGGCGGTTGCTTTAGGTAAGCTCGTTGTCATTGGGACGACTGGGCATACTGATGCAGAACGCGCGGCTATTGTCAAAGCCTCTGAATCGATTCCCATCGTATTTGCCTCTAATTTTTCTGTTGGCGTGAATACTCTTTTTTGGCTGACGCGTAAGGCTGCGGATATATTGAATGAAGGGTTTGATATTGAAGTTGTTGAGATGCATCACCACAACAAGGTGGATGCTCCGTCGGGGACGGCGAGATCTCTTGCAGAGATTCTGTGTCAAGAGACAGGCATGAGCTATGCCAATAATGTGACTCATGGTCGCGTTGGTGATCTTGGTGCTCGCCCGCAGCGAGAAATTGGCATGCACTCTCTGCGTGGGGGTGATGTCGTTGGTGATCATACTGTTATTTTTGCTGGCGATGGCGAGCGCGTCGAGTTATCTCACAAGGCATCAAGTCGTATGACTTTTGCCAATGGTGCGGTGCGTGCTGCTCTCTGGTTGCGTGGTCGTGCAGCTGGATTGTATGATATGGAGGATGTTTTAGGGTTTCGCCATCTTTGATTCATGAAACGGGCAGGGATAGCCCTTGGCTCTAATATGGGAGCCAAGTTGAATATGATGAGGGCAGCCAGAGATTACTTTCTGGAGATGCACTTACAGGACGATGAATTTCTGCAATCCTGTCTTTATATGACCGAGCCCGTTGGTTGTCCTGCGGACTCTGATTGTTATGTCAACGCCGTGCTAGAGCTGACATGGGCAGGGACGGCAGAGGATCTGCTCGTGCATTGTCAATCCATTGAGCGTGATTTGGGGCGCGTGCGCTCTCATGTGCGTTGCGAACCCCGTACGGCGGATGTAGATATTCTGTATTTAGGGGATTTAGTCGTCAATACGCCGAGACTCACCTTACCGCACCCGAGAGCACATTTGCGTAAATTTGTGCTACGCCCGTTACTGGATATTCGCCCAGAGCTCATTTTACCAGGGCAAACATGTAGCGTCGCACAATTGTTGCAAGATTTGCAGACAAATGAGCCCGAGCCCGTATTGTTGTCAGAACAATGGTAAAAATGGGCAAAAAAGAGACCAACAAATTTAATCATCATGAATCATTCTCAAGTAAAAGCCGAGGCAATTCGTACGAGTAAAGGCAAGCGACCACTCACCATGCTAACCGCTTATGATTATCCGACTGCACGGCTTTTAGATGAATCTGGTGTGGATATGATTTTAGTCGGCGATTCCGTCGGTATGGTCGTCTTGGGATTTGAGGATACGACTCATGTCACCCTCTCCCACATGATGCATCATGTAGCTGCTGTTGCTCGTGGGGTCAAGCGAGCGATGCTCATTGCCGATTTGCCCATTCATACCTATGAGACCCCTACGCAAGCGGTAGAGACTGCTCGTCAGCTTGTCGAGGCTGGGGCTGATGCCGTTAAACTTGAGGGTGGCTTGCTCCAAGAGGCAAAAATAGCTGCTATTATTGGCGCAGGGATTCCTGTCGTAGGGCATGTAGGTTTGTTGCCTCAACGTGTTTTACAAGAGGGAGGCTATAAGATTAAGGGTAAAACGCCAACGGAGATTGAAGCCCTGAGAGAGGATATCCAGGCTGTCAATCGGGTGGGCGTCTGCTGTTGTGTGGTTGAGGGCGTCCGCCCTGAGGTTGCCTCAATGATTACGGATTTATCCTCGGTGCCAACCATTGGCATTGGCTCGGGTAAGGGGACTTGTGATGGCGAGGTTGCCGTCGTCTCTGATCTCGTCGGTGCCTTCCCTTGGTTTGTCCCCTCTTTCATTAAACCTAAGGCAAATGTGGCAGGAGAGATTTCACAAGCAGCACAAGACTGGATGAATGAGGTGCGAGACCATCCTCATGTACAAACTCCTCAATGATCGTTTTCTCTACATGTTGGAATTCATCTCGTCATAGTAACGGGGATGAAATGATTGAAGAAATCTTAGCCCTGGGCTTTGATTCGGTTGAATTATCTCATGGATTGAAATTATCCTTATTGCCCGGGGTTCTCAAATTGGTGAATGAGGGGAGAGTCCGTGTGGCTGGAGTTCATAATTTTTTCCCTGCTCCCATTGACGTATCGGTCGATGCCCCCGATTGTGTTGAGTTTACCTCTTTTCGCAAGGAGGAGCGAGACCGAGCCTTAAAGCTCTCGCTCAAAAGCATAGAAGAAGCCGCTCGCATTGGGGCAACTTATGTCGTCTTACATTTGGGCTCTGTCGCGACCCTAAATCGTCGGAAGGGAACCTCTATTTTAGAAAAAATGGCAGTGTCGGGACGTTTGCCCTCTGATGAATATCGCGATTTTAAGAATGATTTTGTCAAAAAGCGTCGAGCATACGGGGCACTGTATTTGGATCGAGCTCGTCTTGCCTTGCATGAATTGGCGACAAAGGCGGCAGAATTGGGGATTAAGTTAGGTATTGAGGCGAGAAGTCACTATGAACAAGTGCCTGATGAGGAGGAAATGCAAGTCCTCATGCAAGAGTTTGCTGAGAATGACTTTGTGGGATATTGGCATGACTTTGGTCATATCCAGCGTAAACATAATTTATTGTTGTTGAATCATGAGCAGGTTTTAAGCAACATGAGTCCCTCAATCATAGGGGCGCATGTGAACGATGTCCGCTGGCCGATGGCAGACCATCGCTCTCCGTTTTACGGGGGAGATGTTGACTTCGCTCGCCTGATGCCTCTCCTCCCGAAAGATATCCCCCTCGTTTGGGAGTTGTCGGGTAGCCGAGATGCGGAGGAAATCAAAAGTTCACTCGCTCTCTGGAAAGAGAAATTCCCTCAACATGTATAATGCCTCATGAATAAAATTCCCCTTCGTTTCTTATTTTGGTCATTCCTCGTGCTCGGGCTTATCTTGATCGGATTTGCTTGGTTCACGGCTCGACATGATGCAGACCCTAGGATTGGAATGCGGACAAATATTCATGATGCGGATGTGTCCTCACATCGTGGGAATGCTCTCGATCCGAGATTTTTGTTACTCTCACCCTACGATTGCGTCAAGGCGCCGACGGCAGATATTTTTACCGCTCCATTAGGAAATTGGAACGGGGCATTTACCTACGACGCCTTGCCATTTAATGTAATCAATTCCGATAAAAATAGCCATCATCGCGGGCAGGATTGGAATGGCATTGGCGGGATGAATACCGACTTGGGCGACCCCGTATACGCCGCAGGGCGTGGGCGCGTCATTTATGTGGGTGAGCCCTCGCCTGATTGGGGTAAGGTTGTCGTCCTGTTGCACCGTTTGCCCGATGGCAAGCTGATAGAATCACTCTACGCTCACTTAGATAAAATCACGGTGAATCTTGGCGATATGATTGGGCGAGGCGCGATACTTGGCAAGGTGGGCGATGCTCATGGTCATTATCCTGCACATCTGCATTTTGAGATGATTGACTCCTTTGTCAATGAGGCGGGGATGCCTGGATATGGCTCTAAAATGGGCAATCGCATCAACCCCGAGATCATCTTCAAAAAATATGCGCCCTCTCCTGATTTGCTCGTGCCTGATGTCTTGCCTGCTTTGCAGCAGATTCAACTAAATCATGATTTAGAGCAAATTGACTTTAAGTTGCAATAAAAAGGCAGTAAATCTGACGCAAAGCCTATACCTCCTCAAGCCGAGAAGGTATTTTTGAGCGTCGTTGATACGAGGGTGACTTGGATTGCCTCATCGGGGAGGTGGGTGATTTGTCGAATGATGGCGCGGTAGCTTTGCATTTGCGCCGAATGTCGTTCGACAAGTTCCTCTCCTGAGGCAACATGGTCGGTTTTGAAGTCGATGATGTGGGCAGAATTGGGCGTGAGGAGGAGTCTGTCGATGCTCCCCGATATCCAATGTGATCCAATGATGGCTTCGACATTTTGCTCCCTCATCACACGAGTATCTGGTCTACAGATGAAGAGCTCGCGGATAACTGGGATTTGCATACAGGCAGAGACAACTTTCTCCGCTTGGGTGCGAGGGGATTGTGCCCAGTCTGGTGTTTGTTGTGGATCCCACCAAGAGATGCGTTGAAAGACGCGGTGAACCTCTGTCCCCAAGGCTGCTGAATCTGTGAGAGAAGGGGTATTATTCGCATGGAGGGGATAAGTTGGCTTTTCTCCTCTCCTTCCCTTGCTCCTGGCAGTCTGGCTCTCTTCCGAACGAGAGGGGCTTTTGCGCATGAGTCGTGTTGGGGGGGGGGGGAGGGGAGGGGCGAGGGGGGGGGCACGGGAGAGGCATTCGATA
>JAVXPO010000010.1:28624-41342 GCA_036644695.1 Akkermansia sp.
GGGGTATATTTTTATCGGTGACTTTGCCTTGCTCTTGTGTTTGGTTCGTTTGCTTCGTCGAGAATTGCTGAATCCAGAGTGGATCACCGAGGTAATAGAGACATGTGGCGGTAGATTTTGGCAGTTTTAGAGGTGGATCATCGTGATGTGTTAGATTATTTGCGACGGTATTGATGATGCTGCGCATGGACTCTGCCAAGGATGATGATTTGCCTGAGGGGATGATGACATAGGTGGCATGTACGGCACGCGTGAGGGCGACGTACAATTTACAAAAGCCCTCATATTGTTGTTCAATTTCCCATTCATTGATTAATTTTTGAAAGGAGGCTTGGTTTTCTAAGATATATTTATTAGGCGCGAGTAAGATGCCCTGTAGTTTGCCTTGTTCATCTTTTTTTGAGAAAGAGGTGATGTGCTTTTTATTGATGAATGAGTTTTTGTCCGTTAGAGGGAGGATGACTTGATCAAATTCCAGTCCCTTGGATTTGTGAATGGTCATGATGCGGATGAGGTCATCCGAGGGGTTTTCTCGTCGAGTCATGCCTTGTATGTGCTCAATCCAATCGGGGAGGGTTCCCTCGGCGTTGTCAAATTCTTCTGCTTCTTCGACCCAGACATTGAGTCGTTTTTGCTGAAATGTCGTGAGGAGATCAGTTTGGGAGAGAGAGGTAGCGATGTCTCTCATGACGGAGGCGTAGCCCTCTTGCTCAAGTTGTAGCTTCCATGATTTCCATGAGGAGTGGCGTTCCTGCTCGCGACGCGTCAGGGGCTCCAGAGGAGAGTTGAGGAGTAAGCCCAGCATGAATTGATCGCCTGGCGTGAGGAGCCAGCGGAAAAAGTGAAGGAGATTTTTACCTAACGGGGAGTCAATGCCGACATGGGCATCTTCGCATACCTCAACGGAGAAGTGGTCGGGCTGAGTATCGAGCCAATTTTTGAGATCAAGGGCTTGTTTATTGGAGCTGACGAGGATGGCGCATGTTTTCCCATGTTGGATGGGGGTCGTTTCTCGCAGGATGTCGGCGACGACTTGATAGATGGCTTGGACTTTGGTGAGGTCGTTATCTTGATCTGATGCCTGAGGAGAGGCTTGCCAGATTTGAGCAGTTCCCGTGAGGTCATGGCGTGCCGTCTGATGAGGGATGAAGTCACCCCAGAGCTTACATGCCTCAGAGTGAGATAAAGTAGCCGTTCTTTTGAAGTCGCAGACGACATTGACAAAGTCGAGTACGGTTTGCGAGGAGCGATAGGATGTGTTCATCCCTACTTTTTGGAGGCTTGTTTGCCATGGTTCGTGGGTCTCTAGCTGACGAAAGAGGCTTGGGTCGCCCCCACGCCATTGATAGATGCTTTGTTTGACATCACCAACAATAAAGAGGCTATTGGTTCCTGAGTCATCTTCTGCAATCTCTTGTAAAAAGGGCTGTAGGATATTCCATTGAGAATGAGAGGTGTCTTGAAATTCATCCAGCATCCAGTGCGAATAGGCACAGTTGGTGCGATACTCCAAGTTCATACGTATGTCCGCAGGTAATGATTTTTTTAAGAGTCTGGTGACATCGTGGAAGAGGAACTGACCACGGTCGCGGACGGCTTGTCTGTAGCGTTTTTCAAACTCGGCGATGAGGACGTAGGCGGCTTTGGAGCGAGTGCATGCCTGTTGAGTTTCCATGGCGAGCCAGCTTTGAACCAACTCATCCATGACGGGGGACCAGTAAGCCTCACAGGTGGTACGCCATTTTTCAATAGATTTTGAACCGAGGTCGATGTAATGCGTTACTGGGTAATCGGCAAATTTATTGAGTAGCGATAGGTAGGCATCGAGCGCTTTTTCTTCTTTTTTGGTGGATGGGGCTTGATTTTCTTGCAGTTCTTGTGTGGTTTTAATGAGACTGAAGACTTCATTTATGAACTGTTCTTCTGGGATGATAGGCTTGAATTCTTCTGGTGGGATTCCCATCATGACGGGATTTCCCCATTGTTCAGGATTGGGGAAGTCAAGGAAGAGCTCGTGGTAATTTTTAATGAGAGCGTCCATTGAGGCACTCATATTAAAGGACTCAGCATCATTTTTTATCCCTTGGAGAAAGATGTCAGAAAAGCGTTTTGAGAGGACGGGGTCGGTAGCGCATTGACGGTAAAATTCGAGGAGAGCATTCTTTTTCCCCCTTTGCTCGGTAACGGTATCAATAATGCGAAAGGTACTGATGCCCAGCTCATAGGTGAGGGTTGATGCCATTTTTGCAAAGAGGCTATCAATGGTATTCAGATTGAGACGACTGAGATGCTCGACGAGGAGACGTAAGAGTGCGAGGAATCGCTCTCTCGTGAGAGTTGCCCCGAAGCTTGAGGGCAATCCAGGGCAAATGCCAGGCATGTTATCATCTCCCTCCAGTGCGCGAGTGATATTCTCGGCGAGTGATGCTGCGCCTGCATCAGATGAGGCGCCTTTGGCAAGGTCGTTGAGGATGCGGTCGGCGAATTCCCCCGCTGCTTTGCGAGTGAAGGTGACGGCAATCATTTTCTCTGGCGACTCTCCAAGGGCGAGGAGGCTCAAGAATCGTAGAGAGAGTTGATAGGTTTTCCCCGTGCCTGCCGAGGCGGCAATCAAAGTGTTGGTAATCGTAGGCATAGATTAGATAAAGGTGGGGTGTGAGTTAGATGATGGTGAGCAAGCTTGCATCTTTATTCCCAAAAGGTCTTCGATGCGATCTTGTAAGACAATGTCCTTAAAGAGGTCGTATTCAGGGGGCGACCATCCGAGTGCCTCTGCCGAGATGAGTCCTTGCCCATTGGTGATGAGTTGCATGCAGGTGCTTGCCCATGCGCGTGCAAAATCGATATAAGAGCGTCCTTGCGGGTCTGTTATAATGGGTTCATGTAAATTGATCCAATCCAGACGTTGGATGTCTTTTTTTGTGGCGGGGATTGAGTAATAGCTGGCTGATGCCTTGACTCCATAATGTTCTGATGCCCAAAGAGCGTAGATGGGGAGTTGGAGATTAATCCAGCGATGCGGTAAGAGAGCTTTCCTATTGGCAAATTGGGAAGGGCAGGGTTCTAGGTCTGGTGAGAGCAGGGGGAGTCTCTCTATTCCTTGTTCCGAGAGGCACTTTAAGTGCTCTTTTTGACACGGCTCGATTTTACCTGATTTGTAGTCAATGACACATATCTTCCCGTTTGGATGGCGGTCGATGCGGTCGATACGAAAGTTCATCAGATGTCCATCAAGTCTCCAATCAGAGACGGTGCGCTCAAATTCGATACATTCCCAGCCTTTTTTTAGGTCATTGAAATGGATGCTTGCGTATTGCTCAAGGCGTGATTCGAGTGAGAATCGTTGAATTAAGAGTGGGAGTAATGCCTCATCGGCATAGTTGGCTCGGAAATGAGTCTGGGCAAGCTCAAGGATTTCTTTCCTCAACAGGCTGACTGACATCCCCTCTTGGTAGGCAGGGTAACGGCGTGCAAATTCCTCAAGAATATCGTGAAGAAGATTGCCAAATTCCGTCGAGAGTAGATTTTTTTTATCGAGATGGACGGTATCTGAATCATTGAGCTTTAATCCTGTTTTTATCCAAAATCTTAAGGGACATGTGATGAAGTTTTTTAAGGAACTGGGGGAGAATCCTTTGTCCCCTTGTGCCCAAGGATTGACGAAGCCTGGAATAAATGAAGTAACCGATTCTTGAGACCCCCAAGGATGAGGTGGGGAGAGGAACCATGAGCCACGATGGTAGGGTGTGGTTTGTGAGCTTTGCTCTTGTTTGCCAAAGAGTAGATTGACCCGTTGTGAGAGTTCATTATCGGGGCAACGCATCAGGAGTGATGATGGGATTAAGGGATCATTCTGGGTGTTTGTCCGTGAGATGATGATGGAGACGCTCCCTTGTTTTTTGCGCGACTCAAGCAGAGAGGTTAACAAGAAGGCATCTCGTGCGCTTTTGCTCGCGTAGGATGTCATCCTCAGGTTGTTTTTGAGGAGTTCCGGGAGGAAGGGGTCATCAAGTTTACCCTCGGGGACGATCCCCTCGGTGAGCCCCGTGATGATGAGATGTTGCTCGGGACAATAAGCAAGCTCAAGCCAACCTTGCGCGTCTAATGAGTCATTTGGGGTGCGTCTGCGTTTGACTCTTGATTTTTGCAGATGGCGTGTGAGTAGACGAATAGCATAGAGTGGTTCCTCAAAGTCATGGCAAGTCGATTGGAGTTGCTGGAGGGCGAGAGCCCCTTGTTGGAGGATATTGACGGTATCATTCCCCTCCTCGGTGTTTTGAGGGAGATTAGCACACCATTCGACTAGTTTAGCACCTAATTGATTGGTCTCTCTCATGCTGTCTCTCCAGCGAAGGAGAGTCTCCCAATTATTGGCAAATTGCTCATCCTCTCTATCCTTTTGGAGGAGTTGCTCCTCAGTATAGAGGTGCGATTCTTTGCGTTTTATAGCACTAAGTGTCCTAAGAATCTTGAGGATGTACCCTGATGATTCGGGTAACCATTTCTCACAAATTTGATCCAGAGCGATACAACATTGATAATGTTGCCTTAGACCGATAGAGTCGGCAAGAAGGGGGGATTTCATCAGGGCGAGGAGATGTGTCGCGGTGTCGGGAGACTCGATGCTATCTGTCAAGGCATGGAGGATTCCCATGAGTCCCGTCCCAGAGAATGGTTTGCCTGTTGGGCGATAAAGCCCCCATCCACCTAAGCTGAGCGCGGACTCAATAGGAGTGGTCATGGAGGTATCACAAATCCCTATGGCAATATCGGGATTTACCTGATTTGTGGTGTTTGGGATGAGATTGGCAAGGCGCGTACAACTAGCTTGAGCAAGTTGCGTGGGTGTGCTGGTGACCGTGATTTGCTCTGGATTCAGAGTGATTGGACAATTTGTCCAATGCTCATGGATAGGACAACCCCATTGATTGAAATACTCGGAGAGAGAGGCTGGGGCATGGATCCAAATCTCAACGTTGACACCTAGTTTCTCGGTCTCTTTGAGTGCTCGTTGGAGGGGGCGTGATAGCTCGGGAATGCCTGCAACAATGAGGGTGGACTGGGGGCGCTCTGCCAACTCTTGGGCGAATTGAGGATTGGCTGCTTCTTGCCAAAGTGCCGTTGCGCTATCGACCAGATGGAGAGATCTGACTTGTTGGGCAAATGCTTTATTTAAGGCGTTTAGATCAGACCAACGCTCTTTTTCCTCTGAGGTGTTGATGACATCGTCTAAAGGGACTCCATCGTGGGCAAGCGTATTCCTCAAGAGCATCATTTGCTCTGCCACATCGAGCAGATATGACAGGTTGCCATGAGGTGGTTTGGGGAAAAGGTGTGGATATTCCTCCAAATGATTGGTCTGTAAAACCTGTACCCATGAGGCTAACTCAAGTAGAGAAGAGGCAACGTGAGTCTTGTCCTCGGGTTGCAAAAATGAGCCAATGGGCAAGACGCGAGGAGAAAAAAGCGCACAATCCGCCGAGCGCAATGTTAATTCCTCTCTAAGCTGACGTCCCGATTCACGAGTTGGCACCAAAACGAGGCAATCTCCGAGATTGTCCAAGGTGAGTAGCTTTTGGGCAATTGCGGTACAAGCGGGTTGTTCCCATGATAGATAACAGGTTTTCATCAGACTAGGGACGAGTATGATGGATAACTCAGAGAGCTTCAAGTCTGAGTTGTGAACGTGTGGGCAGATGCTCCTATAACCTCAATTGGTTCTCAAAAGAGCGCATTTGTACAGCCTCGTAGATAGCCGCATCTTCGATATGCTCTGCTCCTGCGAGATCAGCAATGGTTCGAGCTACTTTGAGGATGCGATCAAAGGCTCGTGCCGAGAGGTTGAGCTGCTCAATTGCCTGTTGCAAGATGTTCGTTGCACTGGATCCCAGATGGCAATATTTGCGCAATGCCTTCCCCGATAGATCAGAGTTTGAGCGAAAGGGAGTACCCTCATAACGAGCGGACTGGAGGTCTCTGGCTCGTCTGACTCGCTGACGAATGGTAGCCGAGCATTCTCCAGTTGGGGCGTTGACGAGAGAGCTCGTATCCACGGCAGGCACCTCAAGCAAGAGGTCAAAACGATCCAACAAAGGACCAGATATTTTTTGACGATAACGTGCAATTTGAGCTGTATTGCATGTACAATTGCGTCGCGTATCTCCAAAATACCCACAAGGGCAAGGATTCATCGCGGCGATGAGCATAAAGCGACATGGGAAGGTCATCGTGCCAGCGGCACGCGAGATGATGACTTGCCCTGATTCTAAAGGTTGACGGAGCGTTTCTAAGGCTTGCCTACGAAATTCAGGGAGTTCATCTAAAAATAAAACACCATTGTGAGCCAGTGAAACCTCTCCAGGGGTGATATTGGAGCCTCCCCCCATGAGTCCTACATCGGATATCGTATGATGAGGCGCACGGAAGGGGCGACGTGAAATGAGTCCGCGATCTCGTTTGATGAGCCCACAGACAGAATGAATCTTACTCGTTTCGAGTGATTCTGCCTCGCTAAGAGCAGGGAGAATCGTTGCGATACGTTGAGCTAGCATGGTTTTACCCGATCCTGGACTACCACTCATCAAGACATTGTGACCGCCTGCTGCTGTAATCTCCATCGCTCGACGCGCATAAGCTTGACCCTTAATCTCGTCAAAATCGATCTCAAAATGATCGTCAAACTCAGGGGGACTCGCTGTGAGTGGCTGAATATGGCTTTTCCCCAGTAAGAGTGCCCATGCCTCTCTCAAGTTTTTGACGGGATAAATCTCAATTCCTTGAATGGCGGCTGCCTCAAGGGCATTGAGATGGGGGAGCATGACCTTCGTCTTCCCTTGAGCCCGTGCCTCAATAACTTGAGGGAGGATGCCCTGAACGGGACGAATATTGCCATCTAAAGCGAGTTCACCCAAAATACACCATGATTCAGATGAGCTAAGAGGCTCTGAGGCACAGCTCAACATCCCAAGCGCAATGGGGAGATCAAAGCTAGGTCCTTGCTTCTTGAGATCAGCAGGGGCGAGATTGACGACAATGTTGCCAAATAAAATGGAGAACCCACTGTTGATGATAGCAGAATCAACTCGCTGGCTGCTCTCTTTAACTGCCGTATCGGGTAGCCCCACAATCGTAATGTGTCGCTCGTTGGCAGATTGACTATCCACCTCAACCTCCACCTCAATGCCATCAACGCCAATGACGGTAGCAGAATATAATCGAGCAATCATAGATAGGGGGGAGTGGACATCGAACAAAATGAGTATATCTCAAGATAGGCCTGGACGACAAGATTAAACGGGTACTTGGTAATTGTTATTTTTACCAATATTTTTATTTAGGACAGGTGTGTAGTCTTGCGTAGGGGGATAATTTCATCTTGTTGATAGGATAAAAAGAGGCTACATTCATCCTATCAATAGGATGAATGTGCTACGCTTAAAAATCTTAGTCCCTATTTACCCTTAATTAATTGTTATGAATTGTATATTATTGAGACGAGTATCGTCCTTGCTCCCCGTGTTTGCCTTTGCCTTATCGGGTATGGTGACAGCTTGTGCAACAGAAGGATTTGAAACTTTTAATCAGGGGAAATTTACTACTCTTGATTCAGAGTATGGTAAATTGTCATGTAAATCAGAGCATGCGGAAATCATCGGTAAGGCGAAATCGGGGCAAAAGTCACTGCATCTCTTGGGGGGAGCAGGTAAGACGGTAGAGTTGAGCTTAAAGGAATCGCCTAAACGGGAGATGGGCATGAGTGCCTGGGCTGAGCGTTGGTCGGGAAAATCCCCATTCAGCTTTAAGATTATTGCTCAAGGTCCTTACGGAGACAAAGAAATTTATGATGGGAGTAAAGCGGTAAAAACGGGAGGATTCTCAACAAAAATTGAGGCAAAAATACCTATTGCAACCCAAAAGCTACTCTTTTTGTCAGATACGGCAGATGGGACAGGTGTTATGCTTGATGATCTGTATATTGTTCCCTCTCTCCCCATGAAAATGGGGGAAGTCACATCATTTTCGTCGATTAGCCCTGCGATGATTCGTAGTGAATATAATCCTGTCGTGCGCATTGATGTAGAGACCGAGGGCGGGCTCAAGCCGTTAATGCTCGATGGGGTGTTTCTCAATTTGATGGGGACAGATATGAAAGATATTGCCTCAATCCAAGTGGTGAAGGGTGGCGAACATGCGGAGGATCAGCCAGGAGAGCCTGCTGGAGTGGCTGTCGAGCAATTTAGCTCGCCTAAAATGGTCAAAATCCCTTGCAGGAGTGAATTAGAATCGGGTGTGAATCATTTCTGGATCAACGTTCGATTGAAAGATACTGCCAATATTGATCACAAAATTGTGGTGAAGCCTTTGGGGGTTATTGTTCAGAAAAAGCCGATTAAAATCAAGGAGGCTAAGGAGGCAATCCAACGAATTGGATATGGGATTGCCATGATGGGGGATCAAGTGATGCCGACGAAGCGTGCCTCTAAGTTTTACCGTATTCCTGGGATGGTGCGTTCTAAGAAGGGGACGCTGATTGCCGCCTGTGATATAAGGTATAATCATGGGGGAGACTTGCCTGCTGACATTGATGTCGGGGTGAGTCGCTCTCTGGATGGGGGGCAGACCTGGTCACCCATGACGATTGCAATCCCCTTTAAGGATGCTGTTACTGGATATAAAGGTGCTGGTAATGGTGATATCGCCATCCTCGTTGACGAGAAGACGGGGCGTCTGTGGATGGCTGCGCTCTGGTGTCATGGCGGATCGCCTCTCTGGGCGAGTAGCCCAGGCGATACCTCACCCAAGGTCTCTAGTCAGTTGATTATCTCATCGAGTGATGATGATGGTAAGACATGGTCTAAGCCGCTCAATATAACCGATCAAATTAAGGATCAAGCATGGGGCGTTATCTTCCAAGGTCCAGGCAATGGGATTTGTTTGAAAGATGGTACGCTCGTCTTCCCTTGTCAGTTTTGGATGGACATTGAGAAGAATGGCAAAAAGCATCGCACTCCGTATTCTTCGCTGATGTATTCAAAAGATGGGGGCAAGACTTGGATGTGTGGGACGGCTTGTCGAGAAGGTACCTCAGAGGCTCAGGTCGTCGAGCTCGCAGATAGCTCAATCATGATCAACGCACGCAACGAAAATAGGAGCGGGTATCGCGTGATTTATGTCACCAAGGATTTAGGGAAAACGTGGCAAGCACATTCTACAAATGACGATAAGATCAATGGGCTGATGGAGCCAGGCGCATGCCAAGCAAGTATTATCGCTGTACCTCGCAAGGGGGGGGTAGAGCGCGCCTTATTCTTCTCAAATCCCAATTCTCATAACGGACGCAGAAACATGACGCTTAAAGTCTCAACGGATCAAGGGCGTACGTGGGAAGAAAAAAATCAGCTTCTCTACGATGAACGCGGTGGTAGTGGGTACTCAAGTCTCGCCCCTATCAATGATCAATATATTGGCGTTTTTTATGAAGGTTCTGGCTCAATCTATTTCCTAAGATTCCCTTATAAAGAGATATTTAAGAAGTAAGGTTCTCCGTTAATCTCTTACAACTAAAAATCCCCGTAAGTCGCTGGACTTACGGGGATTTTTAGATGGTCGGGAAGACAGGATTCGAACCTGCGACATCCTACGACCAAAGTACCTGAATTCGCCAATGGAATAGCATCTAAAGCTAGAAATAGAGAACGTTAGAAAGAGGGCTATTTTATGAGTAGTAGTTGTGTAGTGAGGCGATGTAGATTGTTGAGGTGGTTTTATCAACGTGGTAGACAATTCGGTCTTTTGTGTTTATGCGACGCGACCAGTAGGCGGATAGTTTGTGTCGTAGGGGTTCGGGTTTTCCTTTGCCTGTGTTGGGGGGTTGGGTGATTTCTTCGAGGAGGTCGGCGATTTTTAGTGCTGTTCTTTCTAAAAGAACAATCTTAGCAAAACTTAGAAATTTTCAAGCCTTATTTCTCATCACTACTCTAACAGTAAATGTCTTACGCAAATAACGATTTTCCGCTGTCCGACCTATCAAAAGTATAGCGACCCTCTTTCTGATCTATCGAGGGAAATCACTTTTTAGAATGCAGCGATCTACGGGCGTTAAATGCAGCGAAGTTCGGGATGCTGACGCGATCGGCGTGATGCAAAAAAAAGCGAAAGCGCTACGTTGATCATGCTTGACGGATGGGAGTCTTTGACAATAATAAACTCTGTTAGGGTTATATATGTCAATACCATGCTGAGAAGTGATTTTATAGAAGCACCAGACAATGCTAGAGTTCAAATCAAATCAGCATGCGAGGCAAACGATATGATTTTCCCTAAGAAGACAAGCGACTACATTCTCAACAGAAAATGGAAGAGGAATGAAGTTATTCAAAGTATCATTGAACATATTGATTCAGGGTATAAAATATTTATAAAAAGCTATAATAATCCGCACTCAATACCAAAATATGCTTACCAGGGAAGCTTGAAGCACTATGCAGTTTCTCTAAAAGAGGCACAGAACGATTTACAAAATAAAACATGTTATATGGAAATTAAGGGGCGACCTAAACCCTTGGATGTGCCATTTAATCTACTCATGCATCGACATGATGCTATAGAAATTTTTCCCATCACATAATATGAAAAAGAATGATATTCCATGCTATGAATGTTCATCTGGAGTGTACCAAGAACAAATTATGGACTATGTCTTTGAATCGGAGAATGGAGAGAGCATAACTGTTCCACATATTAGTCAACTTGTTTGCAATCAATGTGGTGACGTTTGTGTTTCTATGAGTTCTTTCGATGAGATTGAGGAGTATGTGAATGCATATTATATGTTTCGCTTTTATTCGCCCAAAAAATCGTATCTTCAATCTTCTGAGTCAAAACAAGTTGTGATACAAAAATCGACACACAAGCGTTCTTCGTTAGTAGCAAATCCATTGTCTAGAAGAGCAGCACAATTTATTTGTTCTGACGATTCATGGTGTGATGATAGCTCTTTTTATCAACCTTCTATTCCTGAATTAGCATATGCCTGAAAGCATTAATAGATCACTAGTTGGAATGTCTCCTATTCAACTTAGGGGGTATTATGTGAGGGAGTTTAATTTTCGGATTAATTCAGATTTTGATCCGGGAAAACCATCCGAATCAAGCTTCAATGATCTTCAGTTTAAATTTCAGCTTGGATCACTCGATAAAAAAGATATTCAGGAGGATTCTGAAATATATGAATTTTGGGAATCAATGTTTTCTGTAAAATATGAAAGTGGAGGAACAGCCAGAATAAATTCCCCATATTACTTTTCCATTAGTATCACAGGGTTGTTTTGTCTTAATAAAAAATCGTATGAAAAAAGAGGTATGCAAATGGGTAACAAAGCCTTTATTGAGCATAATTCACAATCTATTTTATATGGAATCGTGCGACAAATAGTTTCCTCTTTCATGGATAAGGGGCCGTTCCCTAGTGCCATCTTGCCAACCCTATTCTTTTCTCCTGTGAATATTGCTCCTCCTGATAAGGCGTGAACTGCGAAATCTGCGGAGGGAAATAGTTCAAAAATGCAACAGTTCATCCTGGCTATGAGCGTCTCTCAAGTGACCGTAGACGCTCATAGCACGCGCGCCCCCGTCCCGATGCCTTAACCAGCGGGCAACGGTAGGAATATCAATACTCGCCTTAATGTACGATGTCGCAAAAAAATGCCACAAATCATGCACTCGCACGTGAGCAAACCCTAGTCTCTCACACGCATTGACAAGTGCCGCCCGTGGATTGTGTATCAAAAAACCTTATTGCCCGGAGTTGGCACGTCATGATGTGCACTTGAACAGGTTCGCAGAGAGGAGCTACGCAAGGCTAAGGATGTTAATGGAGGAATCTGGCGTTTGAGTGAGTGGTTACGAATGACGAGAGCAAGCAGTATTGAACCTTTGAAACGATTTGCAAAAGGCTTATTGAAGAACTTCAATGAGGTGATCAATTTCTTCAAGTTCAGAATCAGTAGAGGGAAGATAGAGGCAGCTATCTCAAGGATTCAAGCCAAGACGTGCGGGCTCTTCAATATTCCGTACCTCTTCCTCAAACTACGGCAAAGCTATTACCAGTAAATCTGACGCAGAGCCAATAATTCATTATACAGCGTTTTCAAAAATAAATAATCTTTTTGAAAACGCGGAGGACGCGCTATTTGAAGAAACCTACAAGAATGACCCTTCTCGTGCTGGTGCTTATCATTTCTTCAATACTGTTGATATTGAGGATTTTGGGAGATTCCTTTGCAATGTTTCAGCAATAGCTTACGAAAAAGACAGCGACGGGAATTTGATTTACTCGCTGGAGCTGACAATAGAAAACCCCAAACTTATAAGGGGAGCTGATGCCGTTGAGGGCGAATCACCTACACCCGCGCTTGGGGCTTCTAGTCGCAAGCTATCTTCTTTCCGCTCATTTGTCGAGAAAGAAAAGTTCTCCATCAAGAAGCAAGCCGAGAAAGACGGTTCTTTCATGAAAGCCCCCAATGGTAAACAGACGAAGTTGACGGAAGACCAATGGCTGACAGTGAGAACAAAGGCGTTCAAGAGTTGGTTTGGAGATTGGGATCATGACTCAGAGAATGCTTCTAGGGTTGTTGATGAGGGATGGGGAGTATACGGCAGATTAGTTTGAGTCAGCATTGAAGGAGCTGGAGCTTGCCACGGGGGATAGGTATTTGAC